>CANOGI010000087.1 GCA_947565475.1 uncultured Eubacteriaceae bacterium | reverse complement strand
TGGGGATATAGAAAAGGTTTTAAACTCAATAAGTATTGACGATAAATTTTATCTTGAGTATCTTTTATATTTGGGCACCAGTCTTAAAATATTTAAAAAAATGCCGTCTATTTATTCCGAAGTTTATACTATAGGCAGAGAATATCCCGGATTTTTTGAGGATAATGATAAAAGCCAATGTCTGCGAAAAGTTTTTGACGCCGCTGTTAAACTTTCATGTGACAAGATAAACGAGTTTTTTCCTGATGAGCAACGTTTTTTTTATCCTGAGTATATTGAGAAGATTATAAAAGAGCCGATTTACGTGGAGGAAATTTTTAAGGAGATATATGGACTTGTAGGCGTCGATATTGAGGACATATGGCAATATGAGGAGGAGTATGAGAATGGCGAGATAGGGGAATTCGCGGACGCCGTTTTATCAAGCGCTTATTTTCTTAGGATTTTAATTGACAAATGGTTTATTATCCCTTTTGGCGATTATTTTAAATTTATTATGCCTATTTATTTTTATACTTATGATTTTAATGAGAAATTAAACGGTATTATTGACGAAAGTAAAGTATGCGGATTTGAGTTTTCATCATCAATTTATTATCCATGCTCCAAATATCGAACTACTCCTCTCGCCTGTGAATATTTTGAGATTGAGAGGGAGCCAGATGAATACGACAGGATTTTTAAAAAATATCCTATAGGTATGATAATTGACACGATTATTTTGGGAACACAGGATAAAAGTTTAACTGAGATGTCAAATGACTTTCAGGAAAACTCCGAAATTTATGAAATGAAAGTTAAATTTGAGGATACAAAAGAATTTTGGAAAGTTATTGAAATAGATTCTAACACAAATCTTAATATATTCCATTTTGAGATATGCAAGGCGATGAATTTATATCCTTTTGGGGAATATAGTTTTTTTACCGATGAGGACAGAAATCCTTTTTCGGAATATACCCCAAAAGCTAAAGGCCGGAGAACTGACAAAAGAACAGAGACAACAAAATTATCTGATTTGAATCTTAAACCAAAACAGAAAATTATATATCGTAATTCTCTAAAGCCCAATATAGAGTTTGCGGTCGACCTGCCTATTGATATTTTTCTTGAGATTGAGTGTGTCAAGATTAAGGAAAGAAGTAAAAATTACAGTCATCCAAGAGTTGTGAGAATGAGCAGCTTCGCGAAAATGATGGATGCTAATATAGAATTTTAGCTTAGGAAATCCCCCACTTTTTGGGGATGGGGGATTTCCTCTTTTATTCAATAGGAGTACAAGTTCCAGCCTAATACAAAGGCGCAATTATTCGCTGTTAGTTTAAAGTATTTAAAAAAAACACAAATACTAATAGTCTTTATTTTGAGTGGAGGCTGTTTTAGAATTCTGTGTTTATTGTTAAAATTATTTAAAAATAAAATTACTTTTGAAAAGCTTATATGATGTATAAAACGCTTTAGATATTAAGGTATTTTTAACCGTGGCGTTTTGAGGTGTTAATATAATTTTATGAAATTAGTATTTTTACTATTGACTCTACCCTTAGGATAAGGTATATACTTTTAATCAAGGAAATACTGATAGATATTTCCGAAGAATTAATTCTTGGAGGACAAAATGATTAGTATAGGTCAGTTTTCGAAGATATGTTCTGTGAGCTTAAAAACTCTTAGGCATTATGATAAAATCGGATTACTTAAACCTTTTAAAGTCGACAAGTTTACGGGTTACAGATATTATGATGAAAGTCAGCTAAGTCGTATGCTTACAATAAGCAGACTTAAAAGATATGGGTTTTCCCTGACTGAGATTAAATCATTTTTGGATTCCGGTGAGGACAAAGGAGCGCTCCTTTCAATGCTGCAGTCGCGCGCGGGTGAAATAATAGTTGAAATAAGACATAAAGAAATGTTGATTAAAGAATTAAGCGGTATTATCAGAAATTTTGAAAGGACAGGTGAAATTATGAGTTATCAAAGTAATTATGATGTGTCAATAGTTGAGAGTGAGAACATTTTTGTGTTAAGCTCAAGACAAAGAATGTCTGTCGAGGAGTTTGGAAAATATTATGGAAAGCTTTTTGAGAAAACAGCGGTGGAAAATATTAAGCCTACGGGTATTGTTTTAGCTGTTTATCATGATGAGGAGTGGAATGAAAATGACAGTGATATTGAGGTAGGTATAGGAATCGATGATGAGAGCAAGGCAAACAGCTCTGTTGGGGGATGTCTATGCGCTACTACAATTCATAAGGGAAGTTATGCCAATCTACCAGAGGCCTACGCTTCCATTTTGAAATGGATAAATAATAATGGCTATGAGATTGCCAATCCTCCTTATGAGATTTACAGAAATTCAGGAATGGATGGGATACCTGTGGAAGACTGGAGAACAGATATTTATTTTCCTGTGAAAAAGAAATAAAATAGGACGTTTGACGCTTGTCATATTTACAGCGAACTAATGAAAGAATGAACAGGAAAACTTTAGTGAAACTGACATATCTGGAAATTCTTTTATTGGTTCGCTATAGTAATTTCGCAAGCTTATAAGTTGGTTTAGAAGAGCTCTTTCTCATTTAACTGACAGAGGAAGTCCCATGCTTCTTAGCGGGGGTATTTACTCTTGTAGTCAGGGAGTGTAAGCCAGGTTGCAAGGGTGAGCAGCAAAACGAAGTTTTGCGACGACCAGCCTCACTCTGAATACAAAGGCGAATACTTTTGTCGTTGGTTACGAGAATTTTTGTTATATAAAAATTCGAGCGGTCTTGCCGGTGATGAGAGTTTATTTATGGTGATTTTGTTTAAAATGGGAGTAATTTTAGAAAAGGATATTTTATATAAAAAAATACTTGACAAATTTATCAATATGTGAGAGAATATAAAAGATATCGGGGTGTGGCGTAGCTTGGTAGCGCGCTTGAATGGGGTTCAAGAGGTCGCAAGTTCAAATCTTGTCACCCCGATTTTTATTTATAGAGACGTTGTGTATTTTATAATAAATTATTTAAAAGTCCGTTTTGCGGGCTTTTTTGTGTTTTATGAAAAACATAGTCAATTATAAAGTGAGTTCGACGAAAATTTACTTTAAGATAGTATTGGACGTGTATTTGAGAAGGTTATGGATTTTGCGCAAAAATAATCCCGCTATTTTTTATAAAGACAGCGGGATTAATATTTGTTTTTTTTGAGTTATAGTAATTAGTGCGGATAGTGGGACTTGAACCCACACTCCAAAGAACAAGATTCTAAGTCTTGCGCGTCTGCCAATTCCGCCATATCCGCAATTAAATACAATAACTATTTTAACATATATAATATATATTGTCAAATTTTTTTCTCTATTTTCTATATTTGAAAAGTTTGAGATTTTTGGGTTTATCTACGCGGATGTTTTATGGGTGAATTTATGAATAGTCTTTAATTATATCTTTAAACTGCATATTATATAATTCGGAATATCTTCCTCCTTTTTCAAGCAATGTTGTATGATTTCCCGTTTCCACTATTTTTCCACGTTCCATTACTATAATTTTATCTGCGTTTACAATAGTTGAAAGTCTATGAGCGATAACAACTGACGTTCTGCCTTTCATTAAATTTTCTAAAGCGTCTTGTACGAGTTCCTCTGATTCGGAATCAAGAGCGCTTGTCGCCTCGTCTAATATAAGCAGTTTAGGATTTCTTAAAAATACTCTCGCTATCGCTATACGTTGTTTCTGTCCTCCTGATAATCCTATACCTCTCTCCCCTAATATTGTATCAAATTTTTGAGGTGTTTTTATTATAAAATCATAAGCGTTTGCGGCTTTGGCGGCTTCTTCCACTTCTTTATCAGTAGCGTCAGGTTTACCATATAATATATTTTCTTTTATTGTGCCGGAAAAGAGCAGAGTGTCTTGAAACACCATTCCCATTTTCTCATACAAAGATTTTAGAGAATAATTTTTAATATCTATGCCGTTAATTATAACACTTCCTTCATTGGGATCATAAAACCGTGTTAATAGATTTACAAGTGTAGTTTTCCCGCACCCGCTTGAGCCCACAAGCGCTATATTTTCGCCTTGTTTGATACTAAAGTTAATATCATACAAGGTATAATCTTTATCTTCACTATTATATCTAAAATATACATGATTAAAGTTTAGGTTTATGGGTGTATTATAATCAAGTGTTATAGCGTTACTTTTTTCCTTTATATCAAGAGGAGTATCTAATATCTCAAATACTCTTTCAATTCCAGCGATGCTTTTTGAGTACGTGAGATTCAATTCGGCGAATCTCCTTAATGGGGTTATAAAGTATCCTAAGTATGAGTAAAATATAATTAAGTCACCTATAGTCATAGTATCTTTCGCTATATATATAGCCGATAAACATACGACAATAGAAACTGTTATTTCTGATAATGAACCTGTTACGGCTTCTCCCAGTGAGCTGTAACGGTTTGTTTTTCGTGTGAACCTGTAAATTTTTTCTGAGTATTTATTAAATTTGTCTATCTCATAGTTCTCCATATTAAAGAGTTTAACAGTAGCGAAACCCGCCATACGTTCCTGTGTATATCCGGAAATTTCTGAAATATTATTTTGAACTTTTTTGCTCGCGTTATAAATACGCATACGAATTTTTTTAGTAATAATAATAGACAAGGGCACGGCAGTAGAACATATTAATGTCAACGGTATATTAATTGAAAGCATAAGAGTTATGTATATTAAAAACATTATAAAGTCAATCCAAACGTTTGTAGCTACATTCCATATAAAGCCGGTTACAGCCTCCACATCGCTACTTATTCTTGTAACAAGGTTTCCAGACTTGTTTTTGTGATGAAATAAAGCTGACATTTTTTGCAGATGACTATATAATTGGCAACGCATAGTATGGGTTATTTTATTGGCCGCCTCTAACGAACAGACTTGTCTTAAAAATGCCGATGGAATATATAAAAATGAATATATCATAAGCAATATTATAAGCCATTTGAGAATTTCGCTTATTTTTTCAGCTGATGTTAATGTTTCTGATACGAGCAGAGTGTCTGTAAAATATTTTAAAACCTGAGGAAGTATTAAGGGCAGTATTAATTTTAAAACTCCGAAAATGGTTGAAATCAATATAAGGTACCAGAGAGGTTTTATGTATAATAGCAAACGGACAATACTTTTTTTCTTTATATTCATAATTAAATCTCCTCCAATCTTACAGTATGTCTTAGAATTTTGAAAAATAATGTCTATATATTTATGTTATATTAAAATATTGAGATATTCAATTAAATATATGCTCAAGTTTTTGACAAATCTTATATATTATGATATACTTTAAGTCATAAACAATTAATTAAAACGAACATCGTACAATTATAATTTTTAGTTTTGGAGTATATTTTTAAGATTATTAAAGAAGGTGGGGGAAATGGCTCTTCCTATTCCTAATGGAAAACAAATTATTGTTGAAAGAAATTTAAGACCATCTGGATTTTGTATGCCGTCTATGGAAATTGCCACAGACCATTACAGTGTAGGGTATGTTATTACGGGAGATAGAAAGGTGATTATGCCTTCAGGAAGTTATAGTTATCATTCGGGAGACGCTACTGTAGGAACACCATATGTATATCATCGGACTGTTTCAAACAGTGATATTCCTTATGACAGTTATATTATTAAGTTTACTCCTGAATTTATTAAACCTTTTATAAATCATGTTGAAAAAAATATATTTAATGAGTTATGCAGTCAGATGGTGTTTCATTTTTCTGATGAAATTCAGATTAAAATAGAGAAAATATTTTTTGAGATGCTTGAGGAATATAATAAAAACGTCTATTATACAGAGTTTATACTTCAGGGAATGTTATTCAGACTTTTAATGACTATATGGGAGAATAAACTTAACGACAACATTAAGGGACATAAATCACCTTTGTCAAAATCTATAGTTGATATACTTATTTATATAGAAAATAACTACTATAAGAAAATTACTCTTGAAAAAACGGCCCAAATGGCTCATTTCTCAAATTCTTATTTTTCAAGAATGTTTAAACTTCAGCTTGGGATACCTTTTAAGGAGTATGTAAATAACGTACGTATTACCCAGGCTAAAAAAATGCTTATTCAAACAAATAAATCTATTATGGAAATAGCCTTGGACACAGGATATTGTCACGGTGATTACCTTTCTGTACAGTTTAAAAACAAAACGGGTATGACGCCTTCTCAATTTCGTAATAGTTTAAAAAAATAATTATATATTAAAAAAGAAGTTAAAAAGCGATGGGGAAAAGTATTTTTACTCCCATCGCTTTTTTATATAAGCAAATATTGTATTTGTTCAATAACTTATATTCAGGTATGATATTTATATACTAAGATGCTCGTCGCAGTAATCTCTTAAACAGCAAGACTCACATTCAGGCTTTCTTGCCTTGCAGATTTTTCTGCCGTGGGCGATAACTTGAGTATTGTATCTTATCCAATGTTCTTTTGGAAAAATTTCCATAAGCTCAAACTCAATTTTGACGGGGTCGTCGCTTTTTGTAAAACCCACTTTTTTCGAAATCCTTTTAACGTGAGTATCCACGACGATGCTTGGGAGATTGAAAATATGGCTTCTCACAACATTTGCTGTTTTTCTTCCGACTCCTGGTATTTTTGTAAGTTCGTTAATATCAGACGGCATAACGCCGTTATATTTTTCTAAAAGCATACGGCACGCGAGAATAATATTTTTGGCTTTATTTCTATAAAATCCTGTGCTTTTAATGTCCTGTTCAAGCTCTGCTAAGTCGGCTTCGGCGAAATCTCTTAAAGACGTGTATTTTTTAAATAAGTCTTTTGTAACAATATTAACTCTATCGTCAGTACATTGGGCGCTTAATATTGTCGCTATTAAAAGCTGCCACTCGTTTTTGTGAACAAGATAACATTTATCTTCCGTAGGATAATTTTCATCGAGAAGTCTTAAAATATTATCAACTTTTTCTTCAATTTTCATATAACACCTCATTAATAAAACATTAAAGTTCAGCTTTTGAGAGAAGCTTGCTTTTATTAAAAAATTTACTTAATCCTATAAATATAAGAACAGCGAATATAGTAAAACCTATTGTAAGTATTAACACCATTGGCGTGAAAGGTGATAGATTGAAAAATTCGGGGAACAATAAAATTCCTCCGGCGAATATTCCGCACATACAAGCGAAAAGAGCGGTTCTCGTAATGTTAAAGGGAATACAAACTTTGAATAAAAACATAAGTCTTATAAATCCTGTAACATAAACACATATTGTGGAGGATTCTGTTTTTGAGATATCAAAAATACACTCAAAAACAAGTATTCCCAGAACAGAGATAAATACAGCCATGGAAGGGGGCAGGGCAAGTCTCATTATATTTTGGAAAAAGTTTCCTTTTATTCTTTTTTTATTTGGCTCAAGAGCGAGTATAATCCCTGGTATTCCAGAGCTCACGGCGTTAATAAGCGTTTGCTGAATAGGTATAAACGGATAGGGTATATGAACGAACAAAAATATAAACGCCAAGCCAAGGGAATATAATGTTCTAACCATAACTATAGCCGCCGAACGCTGAATATTATTTATGGAACGTCGTCCCTCCGCGACAACTTTGGGCATTGAGTCAAAGTTTGAGTCAAGCAGTATAAGCTGAGAAACATTTCTCGCCGCGTCTGTTCCTGAAGCCATCGCTATACTACAGTCGGCTTCTTTGAGAGCGAGAACATCGTTTACGCCATCACCTGTCATCGCCACAGTATGCCCGTTTTTCTGCATAGCGTTGATAAGTTCTTTTTTCTGAATGGGAGTCACTCTTCCGAATACCACGTTTTCTGAGACGGAGCTGTCGATGTTGTCACTGTTGATAGTTGTGGCGTCGATTGCTTTTTTCCAGCCGTCAATTCCAGCGGCTTTCGCTATTCCGCTTACCGTTTCGACATTATCTCCAGAAATAACTTTTATTGATACTCCCTGGTCTTTAAAATACTCTAATGTTTTTTTCGCTTCCGCTCTTATTTTATCACGAATGAGTATGAACGCTACGGGCGTTATTTCTTTTGGCAGTTTTTTCGGCGCGCATTTATTTTTTGAGTGGGCGATGAGTATAACCCTGCTGTTTTTTGAGAACTCATTCATTTTGTTTTTAATATCTAAAGGTATTTCGTCAAGTATAAATTCGGCGGCTCCCATTATGTAGGAACCATATTTCTCAAAATATACTCCTGACCATTTTTCTTGACTTGAAAAAGGGCATAATGTAATCGGCTTCCAGTCGCTTTTTTTTTTAAATAGCAGATTTAATGATAGAAAATATAGGTTTTATTAATAAA
>CANOGI010000086.1 GCA_947565475.1 uncultured Eubacteriaceae bacterium | reverse complement strand
CTTAGACGAAAACGCTTTTTCGTTAGGAGCGCATTTTTTCGTAAAATTATTTTTTATTTCCTCTTCGCGCGGTATTTCCTTAATACTTTCACCGTCGGTTACGAGAATTTTTATTATACAAAAATTCGAGTAGTTTTGACCAGTATATATACATTTAGAGAGTTTTCAGATGTGTTCTTGATTAAGAAAATGATTTTAATAATACATAAAAATTTTAACGTTACTGGAGGTTAATTTTATGAAAAAATTGTTTGCCTTTGTTTTTATAATGGCTTTAATGTTTTCATCTGTGGTGTCGGTTTACGCGGAAGACAAAACCCTCGCTTTTCCAGGGGCGGAGGGCGGAGGAAAGTTTTCTCCGGGAGCGAGAGGCGTTTTGGAAGACGGCGGGGCGATTGAGGTATACCATGTTACTAATCTCAATAACTCAGGCAAAAATTCTTTTGTGGACGCCGTTTCAAAGGAAGGGCGTATTATTGTTTTTGACGTGAGCGGTACTATTGAACTTACGGGAACTTTAAGAATAAACAAAAGCAATCTCACAATACTTGGACAGACAGCTCCTGGCGACGGTATTACTATAACCGGCGGGGATATTGTTTTGGGTGACAATGTTAAGAACGTTATTATCAGATACCTTAGGGTGCGCCCCTCTGATAAAAACGGCGGAGAGCCCGACGGAATCGGCGGAAGATTTAACTCAAACATAATATTTGACCATTGCAGCGTGTCATGGTGTGTCGATGAGCTTTTAACTCTATACGCTGGCTCAAGCGAGGAGGGCGTTCAGGGAAGCAATTTGACGATACAGAATACCATAGGCTCTGAAAGTTTAAGAATGAGCAATCACGTTAAGGGCGCGCATGGTTATGGCGCTATATTAGGCGGAACAAACTCCAGTTATTTGTACAATCTTTTGGCTCACCACGACAGCAGAAGCCCTCGAATGGACAGGGAACTTCAGAAAACAGAGTTTAGCGATAATGTCATTTATAACTGGGGACAGACTAACTCAGCCTATGGCGCGGAACCTTACTCATATAGCTCTAAAACACATAACCCCTCTTATTTAAACTGGATTGGAAATTATTATAAATACGGCCCTTCTACCCGTGAGAGTCTCCGTTATCGTGTGTTCGATATAGCGAAGCCGGAAAAAGAGGGAGATGAAATGTCAAAGTTTTATTTCTACGATAATTATGTAAACGGCGTCGGAACAATAACCGATTATAAAAACAATACTTATGTTAATAATTACGCTGGGGCGGAACTGCTTACGGAAAAGCTTGATATGGGCGATTATTCTTTTAACTCCGTGTCAAGTTTAAAAGCGTATGACTACGTTCTTAATAATGTCGGGGCGACGCTTCCTAAACGAGACGCTATTGACGCGAGAATAATAAATGATGTTAAAAACGGCTCGGGCCGTGTTATTAACAACGCCGACGAAGTCGGAGGATTTATTCCGGTAAATGAAGAACACCGTACTTTCGAGATTTCAGGAGAGTGGCTCTCAAAATATGGTTTTGACTCTATGAATGAGACGGATATAATAAGCGGGGGAGAATTTAACGGATATACCGTAATTGAGGCGTATATAAACGACTGGACGGAGGAACAGTCAAAAATCGCTCCAACAAACCCAAATATTATAGTGCAGAGTCCGGCGATAGCCGCTTTGGATAACTCTGCCTCGGGCTTAGAGATTAATAACGGTGAATGGACTGTAATAAATGAGAATGAGCCTTTAAATTATAAGGCTACCGCTATAGCCGCGGGAAACAATGAGGTAAATAAAATGGAGCTATATGACAAAAATAAGTTAATAGCCTCATTTGACGGTAATATAATTGACGAGAGTATCTCTCTTGAGCCGGGAACCCATTTTCTTACTTGCAGGGCGTACAACACAAGAGGCGAACAGACTCAAAGCCCTTCTTCCATTGTTTACGTGAAATCGGTTTCTCCATCAGGAAGTTATTCATTTACTGAGATAAGAGAAAGTAATTATAAGGGCGGGTATAATGGAAAAGGCGGAGCCTCTATGGATGAGAAAACGGGAATATACACGATTTATGGTTCCGGAAGAATAACAGAGAAGCAAAACGACAACTGTGGATTTATGTATAAGCCTGTTTCCGGCGACTTTGACTTAGTTGTGAGAACAGAGGAAATACCAAAGTTTGAAAATCAGCAGGTAAGCGGTTTAATGGTACGCTCTGGACTTGACAGCAAAGCCAGTATGGCGATGATAGGTGACGGCTGGTGGAAAAACGGTGAAAATGTACATATATTCAGTCGTACAGAGGACGGGGCGACAGCGAGGGAAAGTTATTTTAAGGACGCTTCGGGAAAAGACTGCGACAACAGCGCTGTGTCTTATTCTATGCCCCGTTATATGAGAATACAGAGAGAGGGAAACAGTATAACTCTAAGCGTCTCAAACGGCGGTACAATATGGAATGACAACGGGAGACAGCCTTTCACGATTAATTATACTAATCTTCCTGATACGATGTATGTTGGTATTGCCGTGGACTCAGCGTTCGGGATATCCACAAAAGAGTATTTCGCCGAGGCGAAGTTTAGCCGTCTTACATTAAACGGGGAAAGCGACGTAGATGTTACGGACGGAGGCGTTCCGTTTAATGACACAAGATTTAATAACGCGGAGTGGTATATTCCGGGAGGCAGCGGGGAAAAGGATTTCTCTATGTCTCCGCTAAGCGGGAACAACGGATACGCTTTGCTTTTCTGGGGAGAGACTTATAGAAGTTTTAAACCGCAGAATAAAGGCGTTTTTTCAGCCGGCGCTGATTTTTATGTGAAAAGCAACAAAGAGTCTGTCAATGAAAAAGCGGGTATGAGATTTATGCTAAACGGCGTCGGAGAAAATGAGGAAAACATAAAGATAAAAAGTTTTTACGCTCAGCATTCACGCGGTTTTTTTGAGGATTATGATAATACCGCCGTGCCTATACCGGAGCCTGAAATAAAGACCTGTTCAGATAAAAAATTTGAGCTTGAGAAATGGTATAACATTAAAATAACGCTTGACTATAATACAGGGAAGGGCTCTTATTCATTTAATCCATACACGGAATATGATTCGGCGAATAATATTTATACTGTTGGGGAAGCGATATGTGATGTTGAGTTCAGCTTTGATACCAGCATACCGGTTTCACAGCTTCATTTCCAGCGCTGCGGCGGATTTGAGATGTATCTTGACAATGTGTGGGCCGATGCTTATATTGATGAAAACCCTATTATGTATATTGATGAAAACGGCAAGCTTACTGTCAATAAGCCTGATGTTGACGCTGTTGTTTATATAGCGTCATTTGATGAGAACGGTGTTTTAACGGATATTGTAACGGAGACTGTGGCGAAAGGAGAAACGAAAAGCTTTGATGTTACTTTGGCGGGTAAAATGAAAGCGTTTCTCTGGGATAAGAATATGAAGCCCTTATGCGAGCCGTTTAATTTATAATTAATTACGACGAGACAAAAAAAGAATGAACAGATGGTATTTAACCGACTGAGGAAGCCTCATATTTTTTAAGCGGCGGCACGTACTCTTGAATTTGGCGGGAACAGAAGTTTCCGTCAAATTCAAAGGTGGAGTTATCCGCCGATGGTTTATAGAGTATTTTTGTGAAATAAAAATACGAATAACTTTTTACTAAAGTCTAATACATTAAGGAAATTATTTTATTGTTTATAGTGATATAAAAATCAAAATACAGGCGAAAAATCAAACTTTATGTGTAATGGCGTTAAAAACTTTGCGAATTACTATATATCAGAATTGTTGTAAATTAAAAACTTTTAGGAAGGACATAATTCAATGAAACAATTTCTTAAAAATCGAAAACTCGCAATAAGAATTAGTATTTTAACCACGGTGATTACACTATTCGGGTTGCTGCTGCTTTGGAGCGTTATATCAGCAAGTACGGAATCGCTGGTTGAGAAAAATATTACTGAGCAGATGACAAACGCCGTGGAATCTAGGGCGGCTATTATTGATGATTTTGTGGCGTCCGCTGAAGAACACCTGATAGCTTTCTCTTTAAGTAACGAGGTTCGGAGTCTTCTCGCTGAACCCAATAATCCTCAGCTACGGGAAAGAGCGCAGCGGTATACGACTGATTTCGCTAATGTAAAGGGCATTTTTGAGGGATTATATATCGCCACTCCCGATACATATGTCCTTACTCATACTGAAAAGGGAGCTGTCGGAATAACAACACGCCAGGGGGAATCATTAGATACATTTAAAAACACAATTCTTAATAAACAAGAGCTGACAAATCTTGGCGTCATGGTATCTCCCGGGACGGGGAATATGGTTATTTCCATGTATTGTCCGGTTTTTGACGGGGAAAGGTGTATCGGCTATGCGGGAGCGGCTGTATACGCTGACCAATTAATGGACTCGATATTGGATTTAAAACTTAACAATCTTCCAAACAGCGAATATATATTTATAAACGCTGAAACAGGTGTATACCTTTACAATAAAGACGTGAATCTCTTGAATCAAAAAACAACGGACAAGGGGCACATGGAAATAATAGACACTGTGTGGAAAAATAAAGACGCTTTATCAGACGCGCACGTGTATCAAGATGAGAACGGCGAGCGGCAGCTGGTGGTTTATAAATATCTTGAAAAACGAGGATGGATATTTATGGTGCAGGATGGATTTGAGGAAGTATATCAGCCTGTGGCCACTGTGCGGCTTGTGACAGGTTCAGCCTGTGCCGCCGTGGCGGTTTTAATTATCTGCGTGACTCTTTTGATTCTTCGAAGAACCGGAAAAGAATTAATGATTGTGGAAAGGGCTATTTCTGATATGAGTGAGTTTAATCTTTCCGCTGATAAAGATTTAGAGCAGTTTTATGGAAGAAAAGACGAAATAGGCTTGATTGCGGAAGCTGTTCACCTTGTATGTCTCCATTTGGGAAACGCTATTGATGATATTGGCAGAATTATGGGGGAGATGGCTGTCGGAAATCTGGCGGTGGACATAAATCAAAATGAGATGTACTATATCGGGGGACTGAAAGAGCTTCTTGATAATCTGAGAATTATACGTTCAAAGCTTACAAAAGTATTGAACGAGATTTCTCTTGTGTCAAATCAAGTAAACTTAGAGTCGGAGCATCTTTCCGACCGGTCTGAGTCATTGTCGCAGGGAGCCGCTGAACAGGCGTCTTCCGTACAAGAGTTAGCGGACGTTGTTGATTATATATCACAGCATGTAAATGAGACTGTCAGCCTCGCCAGTCTCGCCAAAGAGGAAAATGACCAAGCTCACCAAAAAATTGAGACTTGCAGCGAATATATGAGCGAATTGGTAAACGCTATGGAGATTATTGATGAAAAATCAAAAGAGATAATTAAAGTTATAAAAACTATTGACGATATTTCTTTCCAGACTAATATACTCTCTTTGAATGCCGCTATAGAGGCGGCCCGGGCGGGCAAAGCCGGTAAAGGTTTCTCTGTTGTCGCTAAAGAGGTTCAAATACTGGCGGGCAAATCTGAGGCGGCCGCCAAAAGTACGGCTATGCTGATTGAAAATACCGTGGCGGCTGTGGAAAAGGGAAGCCATATTTCCAATATGACAAACCAATCCTTGCAGGAAGTTGTGGACGGCGCAAAAAAAGTATCAGACGCCGTAACGTCAATTTTTGAGACTACAGATGTTCAGTCTCGTTCAGCTACGCAAATTTCTCAGGGTTTGGAGCGTATCTCAAGTGTAGTGCAAAGTAACTGTGATGTTATTATGGATTCAGCCGCCGCCAGCGGGGAGCTTTCCAAACAAGCCGATTTGCTGAAAAAAGAGGTGTCAAAATTTCAACTGTAATGATATATAGTCAATAAACTTTGAAATCAATAAGTTAAGCGGACAAAAATTATTTTCGTGGTGCTGCTGTCAGCTGTCATAGGCTTTGAGCTATGACCTCTTTCTGCCGCTTTGTAAAAATAATTTTTGTCCGCTTAACTTATTTAAAATTAAAGCTTATTGATTATAAAACGTGAAGCGCCTTTTGTCAAGACAGTGACGCGATGAATGGGGACAGTCAGCCTTAAACCGGTGTGAAGAAATAGCGCCTCTATTTGTAAAATATTTTTTTCTTCTGTGTAATCGTTATATAGTCAAACTACTTGAAAATAAATCAAAGGAGGCGAGATTAAAATTATTTTTGAAAGAGAGCGGCAGAGAGTATAGCATAAAGCATATGCCGACTGACGCTAACGCGGCAAAAAGGATTTTAAAACGCCCAACTTGTTCATTTTTCAAGTGGTTTGACCATAATTACTAAGTTTAACAAGAAATCTGTTATACAGGAGAAAAATAAATATGTAAAATTATCAAAATATAATTGTTAAAACATTTGTAATAATCCATAAAATATGCTATAATGATAAAGATTAAAAAATATACTTATATTATATATATGGTGATTAAAATTTGCTGTATATATATGGTTTTCGGTAATATGTAATGTTTATTTGCCGTATACATAAATAAGTTATAAACTAAATACTGAATATGAGCTGTTTAGGTATAGAGTATCTGAGAATTAAATAACTATCGCGATGGTTTCAGGTAGTATATTTAAAAAGAAAGTTTACAGACAGCAGGAAAAAAAGCGGGGGTTTAAATTAATCCGTTAGAGAAAGTAAATATATGATTTACTAAAGCTTCTGAAAATGATGAGAAGTCGCTTATACTGCCGAAAGAAGATATTCAAGATATGTATATTAACAGACTTAAATTAATAAGCATAATCATAATGAAAATAATTTGCAAATTACAGAGGAGGAAATAAGTATGTATCATTGCCATATTCATTTCTATTTAACAGGTCATCCTTGCAGAATATTTGAAATTATAAAAGAAATGTACCCCCTTGAACATTTTACCCATGAGTTTTCTGAAAGTGAGAAACCTGATAAAACATTGACAGCTAAGGCAAATGTGATTATAGCCGTTTTAGACGGTATAGATATAAAAGAAGAGCTGAAGATTCTTACTTCAAACAAAGGTGAGAACACGGAATTGATTTTACTTGCTGATAGAGAGTGTATAACGCTTTTGGCAGATGATTTAAAGGAAATTAAAGATATATGGGTAACTCCTATGTCGGATGAGGAGATAAAATTTAGATTTTTAAGATGGCAGCAAACGTATAAGATGAGTAAAGACTTTTGGCAGAGCGAGCATTATTTGGAGGCTGCTATTAACGGTACACCAAACCTTATTTGGTATAAGGATAAAGACGGCGTGCATGAGAAAGTAAATAACAGTTTTTGCAAAACGGTCAATAAAACAAGGAAACAAGTCGAGGGGCAAAGGCACGCTTACATATGGGACGTCGAGTATGACGACCCTGCTTGTATTGAGTCAGAACTTGAGGTTATGAAAAAGAAAGAGACGTGTGTTTCTGAGGAAATAATTAAAACTGGAGAGGGCCCCAGAATTCTCACTACTTATAAATCACCGTTATATAATATCGACGGGGACGTAATGGGTACAGTTGGCATAGCGATTGACGTCACGCAGGAACGGGCTTATGAGGAGGAGATAATTAAGAAGAATCATACTTTGGAGACAATTTTCACAACTATAGACTGTGGCGTACTTTGTCATACAATAGATGGGAAACGTGTTTTAAGCGTAAACAGGGCCGCGCTTAAAATTTTGGGATATAAATCTCAAGAGGAATTAATGACTATGGGATTTGACATGGTCGCTAGCTCTGTTTTGGACGCTGACAGGGATAAACTTAGAGACCATATAAAGAAACTTAAAAACGAGGGAGATAGCGTAAGTGTTGAATATCGGGTGCGTCACGCTGACGGCGAGATACTTCATGTTACGGGAAATGTTAAGCTTTTAAAGGAAAACGGGGAACTTTTTTATCAGCGTTTCCTTTTAGACTGCACCGCGCAGAAGCTTCAGGAAAAGAAGAACGAAAGACGTCAGGTGGAACTTGTTCAAGCGTTATGTATAGATTATAACCTCGTATGTTTTTTTGATCTTAACACAGGCAGAGGAAACATTTTAAGAGATGACGGCAATCTTATTTTTGATTCTATTTTTAAGAAAGGTACGTCTCTTGAGGAGAGTATGGAACGCTATATACAAACATTTGTTCATGACGAGGATAAGGAAGATTTAAGACACGCGGCATCTATAGAAAAATTAAAAGAGGAACTTTCTAAGAAAACGATGTATATTGTTAATCATCGTATTTTTATAAATGACGAGATAAAATATTTTCAGATGAAAGTTGTAAGAGCCGGTGCGTGGGACGAGAACAAAGGGGTTGTTTTGGGATTTCATAGTGTCGACGAGGAAACCCGAGCTGAAATGGAGAAGAAAAACAT
>CANOGI010000085.1 GCA_947565475.1 uncultured Eubacteriaceae bacterium | reverse complement strand
ATTTGATTATGAGTATTTATATAAAAAATGTTTTAAAAAATATTTTAATAATGATTTTCACTTTAAGCTTAAAATCCTCTATGTTTACTCAGATTGTTTTCGCCGAGTCTGAAAGTTCTACCGTAATTGATAATTCAACAACGTCGTCGGCTATTTCTCCTATTTTCTCTTTTGACTCTGTTAGCGGTATTATAAGTTTTTCAATATTATGTGTAATGTTGACGGCTATAATTATTTTTCTTGTAGTTATTTTTATCATGCTTAGAAAAATTGCTGATAATTATCATGACTGTTTCAAACAGATGAGAGTAAGTTTTAATTCTATTAAAAAGGATTATGAGGTTTTGAAAGATGAAATTGATTATGTTGAGAATAATTTAGAAAAGTTAAAGAAGAATAGTGATAACAGATTTTATAGAATGGATAAAGATTTATCTGATTTACCAAACGATATACTTAAACAAAATCAGGAAAATATAAAATTGGGTAAAACGGAGAAAAAAGATTTAGGCGATTTAAAATCAGTTAAGCATTTTACTACTAAAGATATGTATAACTTATATTTAAATAATCAGGGTGATTTTCCTAAAGAGCTTAATGGAACAGAATGTAGTTTCAGCGAGTATGGAAATCAACTTGAAAAGAAGCCTAATGGTATATTTTATTCTTTAAGCTGTGGAAATAATAAATATGAGATTTATCCGTCCAAAAATGTTATTATTGACGAGAGAATGAGGTCAAGATATTTATCCGTAAGCTTTTTTAAAGTTACAAAAGGAGAGGATAATAGAGTTGAACCATGTATATTACAGGAAAGTATGCTTGGAAAATATGATATTATTTCATCAGGTACGGTTTATTTTAAATAATAATAAAGAGATAGAAATTTATTAAAAGCGGTTGAACGATAAGCTTGAAACGAGTAGGAGGACAAAAGGATGGCTTTCTACTCGTTTTTTTAATAACTTTTGACCTAAGTAAATACTGACAAATTAAAAAATAGTATTTTAACTGACAGAAGAAATCCCCTGCTTCTTGAGCGGGGGCTTACTCTTGTATTCAGGGGGAGTGTAAGCCAGGTTGCGAGGGCGACCAGCCTCACTTTGAATACAAAGGCGAATATTTTCGTCGTCGGTTACGAGAATTTTTGTTATGAGAATTTTTGTTATACAAAAATTTGAGTAGTCTTGACTTTTTGCTATCAAAAAGTTCTGAGGCGTGAAGACCTTTGAAAATACTGACTTTTTTGCAGATTAGGCAACTCAAGACGATAATGATTTTTAATACTTTAGTGCGCGAATTTCCTATTGAGATATAAAATGATATAGGAATATATGAGAAATATCATACTATGCGAGAATAAAAGCACTTATTGTTTTTGTTCTCTTGTATGCTATTACGTGCAAATTATGGTTATGATGGAAAAAGCCATTTATGAATGCTATAATATGCATATTTTAGCATTAGATAAATGAAAATTTAGAAGGATGAAATATATGCTTGAAAATATAGAATGGATATTTTTTGATATTGGTTCAACACTTGTTGATGAGCGCTTAGTTTATGAACATACATTTCATGATATAGCGGAACTTACAAATTTGGATTACACGTTTATATATGATGAGGCATTAGAATATTATAAGCAGAATAAAAAGGGTGATATTGAATTAGGAATAAAATATAATCTTCCTAAAAGAAAATGGCATATCGAAGACGAAATTTTATATAAGGACGTTTCCGATTGTCTTGAAATACTAAATAAAAAGTATCGTATTGGTATTATTGCTAATCAACCATTAGGGACAAAAAGCAGGTTGGAGAGATGGGGAATTATGAAATATATTGATTTGGTTATCGCTTCGGCAGAAGAAGGTGTATCAAAACCAAATCCTAAAATTTTTGAAATTGCTTTGCGAAAGGCTAACTGTAAGTCCAATAACGCGGTAATGATTGGAGATAGAATAGATAATGATATTGTGCCAGCTAAAAAAATTGGAATGAGAACAATATGGGTAAAGCAAGGATTTGGCGCTTATTGGCAAATTACTGGAGATTATGAAGAGCCAGACTATATTGTTAAGAATATTAGTGAGTTATGTAATTTTTTGTAGTGTTAATTTCTCATTTTCATAGAGGTATGGGATTATTCCCAACAAGTAAGATCCCTGCTAATAACGTCAGAGAAAAGCATGGATTTTACGGAAGAGGGTACCCTTTTCCTGTGTTTGACGTAGAACTTTAACAAAGGAATGGATAATCTAAACGAATAGTGTTTTTCTATGAAATGTTATATGATTAAAGGGTATTTTTTATGAAAATGAAATAAACTCCTCACGTATCAGTTTTAGCGCTTGTAAAGCTTTGTTTGTGAGGCTGGCTTATCGAATTTCTATTACGTAACATAATGGCGTGAAGATAAGGGTGTTATAAACTGCCTTTGTGAGTGATAGCACCGCTCATTCTTATGTATATTTGTCTTATTTATAGCGCTAAAATGGTACCTAATTTTATAAAATCAAATTATAAGCAATATGGGGGGATACAAGCAATAAATGGGGAAATCCTTGAAAATACAGACTTCTTACACGCTTTTATAAACAATTGCAAGAAGTTATAAGATCATATTGGTATATAAAATCAATAAAAAATAATTTTATAGTGGAAATTTTAAATTTGAAAAATTATTTTAGTGTCCTTTGTACTGGATTTCTCTAAAAAAGTTTTAAATTTATGATTAAATAACTTAAAAATAAAATATTTAATGGCTAAAATTTATTTTTTACGGTTGTTATCGGCTTGATTGTGAAATTTAGCTTTGCCACTTGTCCATATGTCCTAAGTCGGTAGACATAAGGTGTAGTTTTGGTGACTTTAAAAAATTTTTTAAATATACTTACGATATATTTAAGAATTTTAGAAGAATATTATTATTTTATTGTAGAAGGGCGGAGTTGATTTGGACGAAAAGGGAACGGAAAAAGTAAAAAAAGAACTGTTTGATTATTTCAGTGAGGATATAAAAAAAATTGCTGGTTCTATAATAATGGGAATGGATGAAAAACTTGAAAAGTTTAGAAAAACTCAAATTGATTTATTAACTAATAAAATAGAAACATTAGAAAAAATTGTCAGAGATAGGGAAGATGAAATTTTAAAAATAAAAATAGAGATAAGAGAGTTAAAGAAAAATAGAGATAATTCTAATTTTATTAATAATGGAAATATGAAATTAGAAGAAAGTGTTGTAAACAGAGATAAAATAGAAGAAAATGTTAGGCTTTTTAATCTTGGGAAAATTGATAGAAGGTTTTTAAAAACAAAGCTTAATTACAGTAGCGGAGATAAAGTTATGGAAGATTTAAGCGCTGATGATAGAAACAAATTTTTTTACAAGGTAGATTCTTCTGACGGGTATTTTGATGTTTTTCCAATTAAGGATTTGGGGAATGATAATTTAAGATATTTAGAAAGCTTTTTTTATATAGATAAAAAAAATCAAGGGAAAATACAGGTTATTGAAGCTTGTCGTATAGCGTCTACGTCTTATGGCTATTATTATTTTGTTTCTAAAGGACGTCTTATTGTATAATTAATTATACAGTTATTTTAATATACTCAAGAAAGAAAAAAATTATTTTATTTAAAATTTTTCAAATTCTCATGTGATTTTTTATATTTTCAACTTTAGTGAGGTAAAAAAGTTGTCCGTTTAGTTTTGAGAGATAGTTTGTGTGGATATTAATATAAATATCTGAAAAACCTGTGATTTACTTAAATTCTATATTTGGTAGAGCGTTAATAAATTTTATTAAAATATTTTCGGTAATTATTATAATATTGATGTGTGAGGTTTGATTAAAGAGAATAAAAAATATGAAATTTTGCTATATTATAGCGTATCTGAAAACCATAAGTTATTGTTAAATTTGTAAGGTTTAGAAATATAGAATGTCCAAAAAGTTGTGAAAATAAAATGGAAATAATACAATTTTATTTTTTGTGTGTATTTTAGTTTTCAGATACACTCTAAAAAAGATATAAAATATCAAATTTAAAAATTATTCATTTATACAAATTCAATAATATCTAAAGTAATGTGTTTAAAATTTTATTTTGTTTGCTGAGCGTATATTATTTATGTAATTTGCCATATCTAAAAAAATTTAGTATTAGTGGCTTTATTTTTTATATTTTATAAACTCTATATTGCAAGCACTAAGCATTTCTTGACTCATCTTATCAGGATAAATTTCAAGAGCGACAATTTTTTTTATTCCGGCGTTTATAATTTGTTTTAAACACATTATACAGGGGCTGTCTGTTATATAAATTGTTCCGCCTTTGCAGGAGACACCATTTACAGCGCACTGAGTTATAGCGTTATTTTCCGCGTGAACCGCTCGGCACAATTCATGACGTTCTCCGCTTGGAATATTCATTTTTTGACGAAGACAATCGCCTAAATCACAGCAATTTGGGAGCCCTTTTGGAGCGCCGTTATATCCAGTCGCTAAAACTTGATTATCTTTTACAATTACGGCCCCGACTTGTCGTCTTAAACAAGTTGATCTTTTGCTTGCGAGTTCCGCCATTGACATAAAATACTCGTCCCAACCAATTCTGTTCATAATTTTTTCCTTTCTGAAAATTATATTAGAGTGGGTCTGAAAAAATTGAGGATTATTGTTAAACTTGAGTTATTAATAAAAGTGTATTTGAAAATTATCGACAGTTTTATATAAATATTTTTTAAAAAACCTATAACAATTCTGGTGTAAATAATTTTTTGTCAGATTAAATTGAGATTGTTGTAAATAGCACAAAGATTATAAAAAATATATAAAAACTTTTTAATTTGCTCATATTTTTAGGTGACTTAGTTTTCGGATACACTTACACGTTGTCGTACGGCTTCGTAAATAAATATGCTTCCGGCTATTGAGGCGTTTATGGATTCAGCTTTTCCGGGCATTGGAATCTTAATAAGAGACGTCGCCTTTTCAGAAGTTTTGTCTGAAAGACCAGTTGCCTCATTTCCTATAAGCAATCCGCAACCTTTTGTCAAGTCTATTTCGTATGGTAGTATATTGCCTTTTAAATGCGCCGCGAAAATGTTTATATTTTTATTTCTTAATAAGGCTATTAAGTTATTGAAATCACAATTTATAATAATAGGAATATGAAAAATGGAACCCATAGTCGCTCTTATAACCTTATTGTTATATAAATCAACACAGCCTTTTGATAAAAAAATTCCATCAACACCGGCGGCGTCAGCCGTTCTTATTAAAGTACCCATATTTCCAGGGTCGCGTACTTTTTCAAGCAAAAGAAAAAAAGGATTTTTTTTCTCAAAAAGGGTTTTTTCATCAAATATTTTTTGTTCGCAAACCGCTAAAATGCCCTGTGGTGTAACTGTATCTGATATTTTTTTAAAAAGTTCGTCTGTAATTGTAAAAATTTCGCTTTTTGGAAAGTTTTTTAAAAGTTTCTTTTTATCTGTTGAGGTGAAATAACTTTTAGACGTTATAACATATTTAGTTTTCCAATCTGGAGGAATTTCATATATAAGTCTTTCTCCCTCTGCGATAAACAGTTTTGTTCTATCTCTTTCCTTTTTTGTTCTTAAAAAATTTATTTGTTTTATATATTTGTTTTGAGCGCTTGTTATATTTATTATTTCAGACATTGTTAAAATTCCTTACTTTGTTTTCTGAATATCGGCTATTGTGCCTATTATTACTAAGATATCATCTTTTTGTATAATCTCCTCTGCTTTTGGAGAAACAATTATATCGTTATTTCTTTTTATAGCGACAACGTTAAGTCTGTGTTCTGCTCGTATGTTTGATTTTTTTAGGGATACGTCTATCCATTCTTTGCGGGGTTCAATTTCGGCTATTGTGAATTTGTCCGAAAGACTTATGAAATCTATTATATTTGATGTTATAAGACTTGTGGCGATTCTTATTCCCATATCTTTTTCCGGAAGAACTACTCTGTCAGCGCCAACTTTTTGAAGTATTGATTTTTGAATTTCATTTTTTGCTTTTGTTATTACATTTTGAACTCCCATTTCTTTCGCTATAAGAGTCGCCATAATTCCAGCTTCCATATTCTCTCCTATAGCTATTATTACGACATCAAAATTATTTAACCCAAGAGCAGACATCGCGTGGACATCCGCGACGTCCGCTCTTGTTACGTTGCTCGCGTATTTACTCATTTCGTTTACAGCGTCTATATTTTTATCGACACATAAAACATCACATCCGTTATCGACAAGAGTTTTAGCAATGCTTTGTCCAAATCTCCCCAGCCCTAATATCGCGAATTGTTTACTTTTAGACATAACTGATATACTCCTCTTATGTAATTTTTATTGTAATATTCGGCAATAAAGATTTGCCGAATATATAAAGTTTCTGTTAAACCGTACTCACGTTAGATGTGTATATTTCTAAATGACGGCTGTTTTTGACCTTTAGCGACAATAATCATATAGTGTCACTATCGCTTTAACCAACAAATATTTTTTCTTCTGGGTAATGAAGAAGATTTTTCCCCAAATCTTTTTTTGATGAAAGAGCTATAGCGATTGTAACAGGACCAAGTCTTCCCACAAACATACCTACGCATATAAATATTTTGCCTAAGATTGAGAGATACGGTGTTATTCCTGTTGTAAGTCCCACAGTTCCCAAAGCTGACGAGGCCTCAAAGAATAAATCTATAAATTCATACTCGTACTCAATATTTTTTTCAGTAAACGACAACGCTATTGATAAAACGATTAAAAAGCCTATCATCATAATTATAACTGTAAGCGCTTTTTGAACGGTATTAAAAGAGATGCTCTTTTTAAAAACGCAAACAGAATCCCTGCCTTTTATTACGGAAATGACTGCCGCCAAAACCGCTCCGATTGTCACGGTTTTTATTCCTCCCGCTGTGCTTCCCGATGAACCTCCGATTAGCATAAGAATGATTCCCAAAAATTTAGCGGCATAAGTAAGGCCGCCTTGATCTATTGTTGTATATCCAGCGGTTCTAAAAGTTACGGATTGGAAAAATGACGCTATAAGTTTCTCAAAAAAATTCATATCGCCTAATGTAGATGGATTATCGTATTCGCTCAAAAAAATATATATCCACCCAAAAACAATAAGGGATAGTGTTATTGATAAAACAAGTTTACTTTGTAACGAAAGGTTTTGAATTTTGTTTTTTAAGGGAAATTTTTTTGTTTTTTCATCTTTAAAAATCTTTACTATGTCAACCCATACTATAAAACCGAGACCGCCTATTATTATAAGTAAAGCTATAACTACATTTATATATAAATCACTTGAGTATGAAGCGAGACTATTATTCCCTAAAATATCAAAACCCGCATTGCAAAACGCGGATATAGAATGAAAAAAACCGTATAACACGCCTTTGAAAAATCCAAAATCAGGAATAAATCTTAAAGAAAGCAATATGGCTCCAACTGTCTCAAAAAATAATGTTCCTTTTACTATTTTTTTTGTAAAAGATACCATTCCCTGAAAAGTATCGAGATTAAAGGATTCCTGCATAACAATTCGTTCTTTTAATGTTATTTTTTTACCTAGTATGACAAGTATGCTTGTTACAACTGTCATAAAACCTATACCGCCTATTTGGATTAAAAACAGTATTACAAATTTTCCAAATAACGACCAATGCGCCAGAGTATTTACAGTGGATAAACCTGTTACGCATAAAGCGGAAGTCGAGGTGAAAAGCGCGTCTATAAAAGATGTTTCTCTACCTGTTGAGGAAGAAAAGGGCATTATTAAAAGTAACGTTCCTATCAAATTTAATATTAAAAAACCCATAACTATTATTTGTGTAGGGCTGAGTATTTTAAAAATTTTTCTTATCATTTGAAAAATTTCCCTTCTTAAAAAAAGATGTTTTGTATATTATACCATAAACTATTTAATATGACAAAGAAATTTTTTTTGAAAATTTTGAAAAATAAAGATAAAAATCCTTGACAGAAATTAAAAACTGTAGTATACTAATTTAAGTCGTGAATATGATATAATATACGACGTTATATTTGTTTATGTGCATGTAGCTCAGCTGGATAGAGCGTCTGGCTACGGACCAGAAGGCCGAGGGTTCGAATCCTTTCATGCACGTTTTAAATACCCGATAATATAATTATCGGGTATTTTTATGTATATGGAATAAAGAGCGTTATAGAATGTATGGGTGTTGTCAATATTTAGATATGGAAAGAAAGCAAGGTATGTGGTTTTCTATAATGATTTGATAGATTTTTAGCGAGAACTAATATAATAAAAAAGAATTTTAATATATCTGGTTTATTAAAATTTATTTGGTATTCTTTTTATTGGATTTATATAGTCAAACTACTTGAAAATAAACAAAAGGAGGCGAGATTAAAATTATTTTTG
>CANOGI010000084.1 GCA_947565475.1 uncultured Eubacteriaceae bacterium | reverse complement strand
TTTAGATACGTTTTAAGTTCTATATAAATTTAATTATAATATTAAAAAAATATTTTATGTGTGAAATATAGTTAAAATAAAAAATATTTTACTTTTTTAATTTTTCTCATTTATATTTTATTTTGATCTATACTCAAAGAATGTATTAAAGTATAAATAAATTTAGAAAGTCACTGATTAATTTAAGAAATTATATTTGATGTTAGTCAAAGACTATTTGTATTTTTGTTTTACGAAAACGCTCTAACCTATAGTGGGTAATTTCGCCTTTGTATTTATATAGAAATTTATATTCTAACTTAGTACAAGAATAAGCGCACCAGCTTAAAGAGAGGGTGACTTATAGTCAAACAACTTGAAAAATGAACAAGTTCAGCGGCTAAAAATCCCTTTTGGTTTTGTTAGTGTCAGTTGGCATAGGCTTTATGCTATGCCGACTGACACTGTTTTGAAAAAATAATTTTTATCTCGCCTCCTTTTGACTATTTTTAAGTGATTTGATTATAATCAGTCGGTTAATCAGCTGGTATTTATTAGAGAAACTTGGCATATCAAATGTTTTTTAAATATTTCCGAACGCTCCGAAAGGCTGTCCTAAGACAGCCCTATTTTATTAAGGAGGGAAAAAGAAATTATAGCAATCCTAATATAGATTGAGAAAAAACTGTTTTATTCAAAATTTCTCAAATCATTCCATTATATTTTTAAATTCCTGGAGATTCACGCCTATAAAGAGTTTTTTTTAATTTTTTTATTTTAGAATTGCTTGTAGTTCATAAAAGCAAATGCCCCATATATAGCGAAACAATAAAAGAATGAACAAATAATATTTAATAAAATATGATTATAGGGTAATTCTTTTATTGTTTCAAACCCAAAATTCTGTGATTCGCTATAAAGAGTAATACTCTTAAAGGGGGTTATGTATGGGGCCTGAAAGGTAATTTATTGGATAAACATTTGAGTCCAATAAGTAGTACTTCCTGATTTTACATAACCTAAACCCATATCAGTAAAGTTTTTATTTAATATGTTCGCTCTGTGGCCCTCGGAATTCATCCACGCTGTTACAACATCAGCGGCTGTTTTTTGACCTTTCGCTATGTTTTCTCCGGCGTATTTGTAGTTTATGCCGAATTGTTTCATCATATTAAAAGGTGAGCCGTATGTAGGCGACGTGTGGTTGAAATAATTTTTATTTTTCATATCCTCAGATTTTAATTGAGCGACGTTTGATAAAGCTGTGTTTAATTTTAGCGCAGGGAGATTCTGTTTTGCTCTCTCTATATTTACAAGTTTAAGAACTTCTTGCGCAACATTTGACTGAGTGTTGTTATTTACGGTTGTTGTTTCGGTAGTTGGTTTAACCGATGGTTTTGTAACTGTTTCAGTAGTTGGTTTAGTAATAGTTTGAGTTGTTGTTTCCGTGGTGGCCTCTGTAGTGGGCTTAGCTGATGGTTTTGTAGTTACTTCGGTTGTTGTCGCATTTGTTGTTGTGCATAAATTGGCGTTGTTTTTACAAGTACAACGTTTTTTTAAATTAGGACAGTAGTATTTTTGATTTTGAGACGATATGTTTAAGTTAATAGAAGGTTTATTTTTTAAATTTACAGGTGTTGAGTTAAGCGCGCGTGCATATACGCTTGTTGAAGATAACGCCAGAACAGAACAAAATATAGTTAAAAATTTTTTCATAATAAACAATCCTTTCAAGAATTTATTTTTACAGAAACAGTGTTATAAAAGAATAAATGTTTCTAAATTGTTTCTGTCTATGCATTTATATTACAATATCTTTAAAAAAATATAAAGTATAAATTACTTCCATATAATCAATAATTAATCAAAATATCATTTTATTGGTTTTTACAAAGTGATTTTTCCTTGAAAAAGCGGGGTTTTTTAAACAGATGGTAAGTTTTGATTACATAGAAAAAATAAAAAAAGTGTTACAAAAAATGTTTCATAATATTGTTTTTTTGAGTTACAGAGTTGATAAAAGAGGATTAAAGTTTTTATTTACAGAAAAAATTATTTTATTGGTTTGCTTTATAAATTTCGCGAATTGATGTAACTTAGGGAAACATCGCAAAATTATTTTTATTTCATCTTTGTGCGGTATTTCCTTAAAAAAAATATAGAAGGGGTACTTAATTGATTGGGTAAGACCCCTGTTTTTTAAACGGGGGCCCTATTATTATATTTGGTATAAGTCTATACTGAGTGTAAAAAAGAGGTGAAACGCTATGGATTTAGAGTGTTTTTATGAGATAATCTCTGGCTTGTCTTCTATATGGATACGAAACACGGTTTTAAATTTTTAAACCGTGTAATGTATTTAAATCCTGATTTCGCGAGCATTTCATACGCCACATCAAAATGATCGCCTACATAATCGGGCGTATGCGCGTCAGAACCGATAGTTATTATTTCGCCGCCTAATTCTTTGTAGCGTTTTAATATATCGTATTGAGGATATGTCTGATTTAATTTATATCTGTAACCCGAAGTATTTATTTCTATTCCTTTACTTTTATTTATAAGGGTTTTTAAAATTTCATCTATTATATCACTGTAATCATGATACTTTAGCGAATTATCTTTATATATCCCGTAACGGCTTATAAAATCAATATGACCGTACACACAAAATTTATTGATTGTGTTAATATTTTTTAGCATTTCGGTAAAATATAATTCATAAGCGTTTTTTTTCTCCATTCCCTCAAAAAAATTATCGAAGTAAAGATCTTTTTTACAAACTCCGTGAGATGAACCTATTATAAAATCAAAATTATAAGAGTCTATAAAGCTATTTATTGTATCCGCTATTAAATTCTCAAGCCCTATTTCAACGCCCAATATAATATTTATTTTAGTTTTGTATTTTTCTTTTAATATATTAAATTTATTTATTAAATCATCGTAATGGGGGGGCTCATATTTTTCGTGATAATCTACATGGTCGGTTATAGCTATCTCATCTATATTTTTTGAAATAGCCGAAAGTATCATATCTTCCATATCAGCATCGCTGTCGGAAGAATAGTTTGTATGAATATGATAGTCGATTTTAAACATATTATTTTCTCCTTTTGCTTTTTATAATATTAATCTTAGATTAAAAGAATGTAAGACAATTTAAAAATTTCGAGTAAGATGGTTTTTGGGCATTTTATTATTTAAAGATAAGGTATATATTTTAAATTCTTTTGTATATAGTTTTCTGATTCATTTCAAATCTATTATTTTGGAAATTAAAATAATATTTTATTATATTATAGCATAAAAAAAGAGCGGTATGTCATTAATATTTTAAAAACTATTTTTTTTTACATATTATTACCATAAAGCTTGCTTTTAATGTTTGGGATATGTTAGAATAAGATTATAGGAGCGCCGTTTACTCTAAACCCTGTTTAAAAGACTGGTAAAGATTATTTATACATTACAGCAATTCCATTAAAAAAAGTTAAAAGCGCCAGAAAAGATATAATGTTTTTTAAAAAATTCTGAGTGAAAAAAATTTTTTCTTTCTTCAATTTATATAATTGGAATTGCTTTAAACGATGTTTAGTATTAATTGTTTACGGTTTTATTAGCGATTAGCGGAATTTTTGATGTTAAGAAATAAAAGAATTTCTTGATTATTAGATTCTTTAAAACTTATTTTATTTATTTTTTTATGGTTTCGCTATATTAAAAAAATTTATTTTGCTCAAAATTGTTTATTATAGGTTTTTGAGAGAAATAAGTCGTAAAAATTGGACGACCCCAATATATTGAAAAAGTTTATTAAGGCTTTTCGGACAGTTAATCGGCGAATTCTTAAAAATTAAAATTTTATTTTTCAAAAGTGTACACGCTTTTGCGCGAGAACTTTTTTAAAACTTAAGAAATTAAAAATCAATAATATGTTTAAAATTATGTAGACAGTTGTTAAAATTAAGCGATATAATTTTTTTGCAAAATTTTTCTTAAAAAAGAGAATTTATTTTATTAATCAAATTATTTTAACAGATGTGTCGTAGTTTTATATATAAGTTACTATAGTGTATTTTAAAACCGCTTTGAAACGCGCAAGTTGAACAGATTTATCAAAGCGGATATGTACGATGTTGGTATAACCCCAAAATATCTCAAGTTGTTTTTAAGGTTTTAACAACTACTATGAAGTTTTTAGATATGCTATTATTAAACTATAAGTTTTGAGACGTTCTATAAACAAAAGTTATTTTCTTTTGAAAAAGTTACCCTTTTTTCTCTATAATCTTAAAATGAATATAACAGCCGCAATGGCGGGGAGGATGAAAAATGGATTATTTCAGCATAGTTGTAGCATTCGCGGGAGGACTTGGTTTATTTCTTTATGGAATGAATATTATGGCGTCCGGTTTACAAAAATCGGCGGGCAACAAAATGAAACAGCTTTTGGAAATGCTCACGAAGAATAAATTTTTGGGAGTTCTTATAGGAGCTTTTGTTACGGCGATTATTCAAAGCAGTTCGGCGACAACGGTTATGGTCGTGGGATTTGTAAACGCCAGTCTTATGACGCTAAGTCAATCTGTAGGAATTATTATGGGAGCCAATATCGGTACTACAGCCACAAGCTGGCTTGTTTCCAGCGCTGAGTGGGCGGAATACTTAAAGCCGGCAACTTTAGCGCCTATCGCTGTGGCTATGGGTGCTATGATGCTTATTTTTTCCAAAAAGAATACTGTGAAACAAATAGGCGAGATTATTGTGGGTTTTGGTATTCTTTTTATCGGTATAGAAATGATGACGAGCGGGCTTGGACCTTTAAGCCAATCGCAGTTATTTAAAGACGCTTTCAGGGAACTTGGAGAGAATCCTATTTTGGGGGTTCTTGTAGGTACCGTTGTTACGGCGATTATTCAGAGCAGTTCAGCGTCTGTCGGTATTTTGCAATCACTCGCTTTTTCAGGAATAGTTACATGGAATTCGGCCATTTACATTATAATGGGACAAAATATAGGAACTTGTGTTACGGCGATGCTCTCAAGTGTGGGAGCGTCTAAAAACGCTAAAGGCGCCGCTTATATTCATTTATTGTTTAATGTTATAGGAAGTGTGTTTTTCAGTCTTCTCGCTTATATTTTCTTTGAGTTTATAAGACCGGATATAGGAGAGCATTCAATAAATCTTCTTGAGATAAGTATCGCTCATACAAGTTTTAATATCGCCAATACGGTGATGATGTATCCTTTCAGCGGTATTCTTGTTAAAATAGCGGAGAAAATAGCTCTTAGAGGAAAAGTCACTGAGGACGAGTCAGAACCTATTCACCTTGATGACCGTATTATGGAAACGCCTGTATTCGCTATTCAAAACTGTTTAAAGGAAATTGTTAGAATGGGGTATATGGCTTATGATAATTTTAAACTCTCAATTGATTTTCTTATGACCAAAGATGAGGAAAAGATGGAAAAGATTTTTAAACGCGAAAAAAATATAGATAAGCTGCAAAAAGCTATTACTCAGTATATGGTTAAACTTTGCAGCACGAATATAAACGAGTCTGAAAAGAAAACAATTACATCTCTTTTTCACACTGTAAACGATATTGAGAGAATTGGAGATCATAGTGAGAACATTGCGGAGGTCGCCCAGTTTATGATTAGCGAAAAAGTGCGGTTTTCCGACGTTGGGCGGGGTGAGATGGCTGAAATATGCGAGGCGTCAATAAAATGTGTCGAAAACGCTATTTTAGCTCTTGAAAACAGGGATATTGATAAAGCCGAAGAGGTCGCCAAGGGAGAAGCAGAGGTTGATTATATGGAAAAAGAATTCCGCGCGAGGCATATTGAGAGGCTTGCTAAACTTGAGTGTGATACTACGACGGGTGTGGCTTTTTTAGACACGTTGACGAATTTAGAGAGAGTTTCCGACCACGCTTTAAACGTCGCCCAAAGCGTTATGAAAAGAAAATAGGAAAAAATTTAAAAAAGATAATGTTATAATATTGTCAAAGTTAAAATTTTATTTTATAATATATTAATGGGAATATTAAACAAACCCTGTAACGTTATTATAAGGTTATTGACGGATAGGGCTGTTTGTCTGTGAGATAGCCTTATATGAAATGAGGTTTCTCCGAAAACGAGAATGTATGTCTTAAAATTAAAAAAGCGAAAGCTGTTTGAAACAATTAATTTTATTATTGCTTTTACAATGAAGAATTTATTTGTTTTTAGCAATTATAGCGCTTCGCGAAATTTTTAGCGGGAAATAAAAAAGATTTTCTAATATCTATATTTTATTGTTTCGTTAATAGTGATAAGTTTTCGGGAACGCCTATATTTTATAAGTTATCTACAAAAAATTTATATCTAAGGAATAAAAAATAAATATGTTTTTATTTCTTAACAAATACCGAAAGGAGAAAATAGTTTTATGTTGAACAAAAAAACGGTTGAGGATTTACAGGTTAAAGGTAAGAAGGTTTTAGTAAGATGTGATTTTAATGTTCCTCTTAATGAAGGGGTTATTACGGATGAAAACAGAATAGTAGCGGCTTTGCCAACAATTAAAAAATTAATTGGCGACGGAGCTAAAGTTATTCTTTGTTCCCATCTTGGTAAACCGAAAGAACCTACTCCAAGTGCATCTCTTGAGCCTGTCGCTAAAAGACTTTCGGAAAAGCTTGGTAAAGATGTTGTTTTTGCCGCTGATGATACCGTTGTTGGGGAAAACGCTAAAAAAGCTGTCGCTGAAATGAAAGACGGAGATGTTGTTTTACTTCAAAATACAAGATTTAGAAAAGAAGAAACAAAAAATATCGATACTTTCAGTGAGGAACTCGCCTCTTTAGCTGAAGTTTATGTAAACGACGCTTTTGGTTCTTCTCATAGAGCGCATTGTTCAACGGTAGGCGTTACAAAATATATTAAAGAATCAGCTGTTGGCTATCTTATGGAAAAAGAGATTAATTATCTCGGAAACGCCGTTAATAGTCCGGAAAGACCTTTTGTGGCTATTTTAGGAGGCGCCAAAGTATCTGATAAAATCAATGTTATCAATAATCTTCTTGACAAAGTTGATACTTTAATTATCGGCGGAGGTATGGCGTATACTTTTATGAAAGCTAAGGGATATGAGGTTGGAAAATCTCTCCTTGAGGAAGACAAAGTTGAGTACGCTAAAGAAATGATGAAAAAGGCGGAGGACAAAGGCGTGAAGTTCCTCATACCAATTGATACTGTGGTTGGTTTGGAGTTTAAAAACGATACAGAGTTTAAAACTGTTGATTCTGATAAAATTGAGGCTGATTGGCAGGGTTTTGATATTGGGGAGAAAACGAGAGATTTATTCTCAGACGCTTTAAAAGACGCCAAGACTGTTGTTTGGAACGGACCTATGGGAGTTTTTGAGTTTGAGAATTTCGCTAAAGGAACTATCGCTGTGGCGAAAGCTTTAGCGTCAATAGACGCTACCACGATTATTGGCGGGGGCGATTCCGCGGCGGCTGTCAATCTCCTTGGTTTCGGTGACAAGATGAGCCATATTTCCACAGGCGGTGGAGCTTCTCTTGAGTTCCTTGAGGGAAAAGAACTTCCAGGCGTTGTCGCTGTAAATGATAAATAATACTCATATTAAAATTATTGAAAATTTGTTTTTACCTTATAGGCGCTTTTTAATGATAAATGAGCGGAAGTATATATGAACCCTATATTTTTTCAGAGAAAAAGTTAAAATATAGGGTTGAAAATTAAGTTTTATTTTTTGTAAAGGGTCATTTAACTGACAAAGGAAGTTCGCCGCTTTTTAAGAGGGGGGACTTACTCTTGTATTCAGGGGGAGTTCACTCTGAATACAAAGGCTAATACTTTCGCCGTTGGTTACGAGGATTTTTGTTATACAAAAATTCGAGTAGTTTTGGCTACTATTTTTAAATCAAAAATATACAGCGATATAAACTTAAAATATAAACTTTCATTTTATTAAACGTGAATATAAGGAGAGTATGTGACTTTAGGTTATTTTAGGAGGTTTAAATTATGAGAAAGAAAATTATCGCCGGCAATTGGAAAATGAACAAAACTCCAAAAGAGGCTTTGGAGCTTGTTCACTCTTTAAAGAATAAAGTTAATACGGACAAAGTAGATGTTGTTTTTTGTGTTCCCGCTATTGATATTATTCCAGTTGTTGACGCTCTTAAAGAAACAAATATTTCCGTGGGCGCTCAGAATATGCATTTTAAGGACAGCGGAGCTTTTACGGGAGAGATTTCAGCGGATATGCTTATTGAGGCTGGTGTAAAATATGTTATTATAGGACATTCTGAAAGAAGACAATATTTTAATGAAACAGATGAAACTGTAAATAAAAAAATAAAAACAGCCTTTGAAAATGAATTGAAACCAATAGTATGTGTAGGAGAAACATTGGAACAAAGAGAGGCAGGAAAGACAGAAGAAATAATTACGAAACAAACAGAATTAGCACTACAAGGTTTAACAGATAATCAAGTGGAAAATACAATAATTGCTTATGAACCAATATG
>CANOGI010000083.1 GCA_947565475.1 uncultured Eubacteriaceae bacterium | reverse complement strand
GTCCAGCCCTCTTGAATAATAGTAGTTCCTCTTGTAATAAAATTATGTAAATCAACTGTTGTAATAATTTTCGTTGTATTATAAATATAATGCGGATAAAAAACCGCTAAAAATCTTCTTACTATCAAATCAAAAACTTTAAACTCAGCGTCACTTAAAGCCATAACATTTATTTTTGTATCCGTTGGAATAATCGCGTGATGATCTGTTATTTTAGAATTATCAATAATTCGCTTCCCAAGGGGAAGCTTTTCAAGACTAACAATATATCCCGAAAATTCCTTATATTGCTCCACAGAATTTATTTTTGACAAAATGGATTTTATTTTAGGTATCATATCGTCCGATAAATACCTGCTATCAGTTCTTGGATATGTTATAAGCTTTCTTTTCTCATATAAATCTTGAGCTATGCTCAAAGTCTGTTTTGCCGAGAAAGAATATTTCCTGTTGCATTCTCTTTGAAGTTCTGTCAAATCATATAAAAACGGAGGCGGCTGTTTGTTTTCTTTATTCTCCACAGAAGTAACAACGCCCTGTTTTCCATTAACTTCTCCCGCGATAGAAAAAGCCTTCTCCTTATCAAAAATTTTGCTGTCATTTTCCTTTAAATCAATCCAAACGCTCTTGTATCCGTCAAAAATGGCATTTACCTCCCAATAAGTTTTGGGTACAAACTCGTTTATTTCCTTTTGCCTTTCCGCTAAAATAGCCAGCGTAGGCGTCTGAACCCTACCTATACTCAAAAGAGCGTCATATTTAAGAGTAAAAGCTCTTGAGGCGTTTATTCCCACGAGCCAATCAGCCTCAGAACGGCACTTCGCTGATAAATATAAATTGTCATACTCGCTTCCGTCTTTTAGATTAGCAAAACCGTCTTTTATAGCGGAATCTGTCATACTTGAAATCCAAAGCCTTTTAAAACTCTTCTTACATTTAACAAGATTGTAGATATATCTGAATATAAGCTCGCCTTCTCGTCCGCTGTCTGTAGCGCATACAATTTCAGAAACCTCTTTATCGTTCATAAGCTTTTTAAGGACATTAAACTGTTTCTTTGTATCCTTAATAACTTTCGTTTTTATGTTAGAAGGAATAATAGGAAGAGATTCCATTCTCCATTTTTTAAGCTCCTTGTCATAATCCTCCGGGTCGCATAGCGTCACAAGATGTCCTACCGCCCACGAAATAATATACTCGTCAGAAAATAAAAAACCCTCGCCCTTTTTCCCACATTTAAGCACTCTCGCTATATCACGCCCTACAGACGGTTTTTCAGCGATAACCAAAGTTTTCATAAAACGCCCCCATATAATTAACAAGCCGCTGTAAAACACGGCAATTCACAAATATCAAAAGATAAAGGTCAAACACTAATTAAACATCAGTCATATTAAAAACTCCCGTAATAATAACCGACAAGAGATTTTTTCGTTAGACAAAGCTAAATTTTCTAAGTGCTATCCAAAAAAAGTAAAAAAAGTATGACGGAAAACATTCTCGAGTAACATCTCTGCAATTTTAATCTGTACTATTTATTAATAAACAACATTAGCCCTACCGCTTGTCTCAAGATTTTTTCTCTCAATTAAAATTCTCTCAATTTTTTTCTTAACTCTCTGTAAAGCGTTGTCAATAGCTTTTTCATCTTTATTAATAATACCCGCGATTTCATAATAGCTTTTCCCTTTAAGATACAATTGTAAAACCTCATATTCAAGTTTACTTAAATTATCGGCGATTTTTTCCTCAATATAATTTTTATCCTCACGCCCGATAAAAAGTTCCTCTGGATTTGAAAATTTATCAGCAAAAAACTCAATATAAGTGTTGCTGTCTTTTTCCTCATGTATTACCTTATTTAAAGACAAAGATGAGTTAAGCGGAATATGCTTCTGTCTCGCCGCCGATTTAATGGCCGTTATAATCTGACGTTTAACGCATAATTCGGCAAAAGAGTAAAATACATAACTTCCGTCAAAATCTCTTATAGCTTTGTAAAGCCCTATCATCCCCTCTTGTATAATATCCTCTTTATCAGCCCCAATAATAAAATAAGGTCTCGCTTTCACCTTAACAAACTTTTTATACTTTTCTATAATAAACTCCAGCGCTTGCTCATCGCCCTCATGAATAAGCTCAATAAGTTCCTCGTCTTTAAATTCCTCATATTTTTTATGCGTAAATAAAATCTTTTTTTCCATTAAATCTCCCCCTGTAGTAAAAAAATATAGTTAATAAACTTAAAAAGAACAAAATGAGACAAAATAAAAATGATTTTACAAAATAGCGGAAAACCGTAATAGTCCAAAGCCTATTATAACTGACAGCAACACCGTAAAAATAATTTTTATCCACTGAACTTGTTAATTTTCAAGTCTATTAACTATAATTGCATTATTCATCCCCTTCGCATTTTTTCAAGCCACGCGGCCGTTTCACTATCAAGATTATCTATAAGCATATTATTTTTCACAGGTTTAAATTCCTCAATTTTTTCCTTAATGTGCTTTTTAGAGAGCTTAACATCTTCCTCAAGCTCTCTAGCCGATATTCTAACAGCGCCCTTGCTCATAATAATAACTTGTTCAAGTCTGTCTGACGTGGCGACGGTTACCTTGTATTTTCCCTTAAGCTTTGTCGCGGTGCGTTCTATGTAGTTATCCGCGGTTTCAGCTTCTTTTGTATACACGACATATATATCGTTATATTTATAAACACTTCCCGTTCCGCCCTTAACAAGATAAGCGTCAAAAACAAGAATAAGATTAATTTTTTTATAACCTTGATAATCACCTAAAATGTCGATAAGCTTGTCTCTTGCGTCCTCAAGCGAGATGTCAGCTACTTTCTTTAGTGATTCCCACGCGAATATAATATTATAACCGTCAACAAGCAAATACTCATCACTCACAAAAATCACCCGCCGCGTCTTTGGCGAACAACCTCATACATAATAAGACCCGCCGCGACAGAGGCGTTTAAAGAAGATATTTTGCCAAGCATAGGGATTTTAACGGAAAAATCGCATTTTTGACGAACAAGTCTGCCTACCCCGCTTCCCTCGCCTCCGATAACAACGGCCACCGCCCCGTCAAGCGGGGCGTCAAAATATTCTTGTCCATCCATATCGGCGCAAGCAACCCAAATACCATATTTTTTTAAATCGTCAATAGTATTAGCGATATTTGTAACTCTTGCTACTGGTATGTGCTCAACGGCTCCCGCTGAGGTCTTGCTTACAATGGCCGTAAGCCCGACAGCTCTTCTTTTCGGGATAATAACCCCATGAACCCCGCTGGCGTCGGCTGTTCTTAAAACAGCCCCCAGATTGTGGGGATCAGTTATCTCATCAAGAATTATAATAAATGGCTTTTCTCCCTTATCCTCCGCAATTTTAATAATATCCCGCACATCAACATATTCTTTAGCCGGACAAAACGCTATAATCCCCTGGCAGTTATTTGATTTGCTTATTTCCGCCATTTTATTTTTATCTACCTCTTGAATAACAATACCCCGCTCGGAGGCTTTTGCTACAATAACTCTTAAAGTTCCCTCTATCTCGCCCTTTTTCACAATAATTTTATCAATAGTTCTCCCGCTGTTTATCGCCTCAAGCACAGGATTTCTTCCCTCAAGCTGAAAATTCTCATCAGGATCATAATTATTTTTTTCTGAATATTTATTAAATTTACCATGTAAATTTTTATCAAACTTTTCAGCAAAACTTTTTTGAGGATTCCCTTTTTCGCTAAAGTTACTTTTTCTTCTGTTCTCTTTCAAATTTAATCCTCCTTTTCAATACACATATTAAAAATTTCCCCAAGCCTATCGATATCGCCTTTTATATATAAATATCCAAATAAAGTCTCAAGCCCCGTGGCGTGTCTATAGTCAATAATTGAGGCGTTTTTCGCGGATGTAAAGCTTTTAGCGTTTCTCCCTCTTTTAAGAACCGCCATTTCCTCCTCATTGACCGAATCTTTTATTTTCTCAAACATCCTCGCCTGCGCTTTAGCGTTCACAAATTCTTTAGAAGCCTTATGAAGTTTATTAACAGGCATATTGCCGTTTTTTATAACCATAGTTCTTACAAAAACCTCAAAAACAGCGTCGCCTATATAAGCGAGATTAAGTGGTGAATATTCATTAGCGTTTATTTTAAATTCTCCTGAAATCGAATCAAAAAATTTTCCAGTCATATTATTTTCTGCTCCATCTTACGCCGACCCTCGTATCCTCTATTAAAATCCCCATCGCCGAAAGCTCATCTCTTATTCTGTCAGCTTCCGCCCAATTTTTTTCTTTTTTAGCGAGCTGCCTTTTCTCAATAAGTTTTTCTATCTCCTCAGTATCGAAACCCGCTTCCTCTTTTAAAGGCTCAATTCCCAAAATACCACATAACTCAATAATTTTGGACAAGATAATATCAGCGAATTTCTTTGTTGACTCAGCCCCAATATTTACATTCGCGAATTTAACAAACTCAAAAATCGCTGAAACAGCGTCGGCTGTATTAAAATCATCATCCATACTTTCTTCAAACCGATCTTTAAATTTAACGCATTCCGAAACAAGCTTTCGTTCATTTTCCGAAAGTTCGGAATCTTTTCCGTTTACTGTTATAAACTTAATGTCCTTAACACAGTTTTTTATTCTGTCAAGACCGTTTCCGGCGGCCTCCATAAGCTCACGGCTAAAATTAATTGGACTTCTGTAATGTCCGTTTAAAATAAAAAACCTTATAACATCATAAGGAATTTCCCTCGCTATTTCTCTTAAAGTAAAGAAATTACCTTTTGATTTCGACATTTTCTCATTGTCCACATTAATAAATCCATTATGAAGCCAATATTTAGAAAACTGCTTTCCGTTAGCCGCTTCACTTTGAGCGATTTCATTCTCATGATGAGGGAAAATAAGGTCTTCCCCTCCAGCGTGAATATCAATAGTATCTCCTAAATATATCTTAGCCATAACAGAACACTCTATATGCCAGCCTGGCCTGCCTTCTCCCCATGGTGAGTCCCACTTTGGCTCTCCCGGCTTAAAAGGCTTCCATAAAACAAAATCCATAGGATTTTTCTTGTCTTTATTTACCTCAATTCTCGCTCCCGCCTCAAGGTCGTCAATATTTTTTCCTGAAAGCTTGCCATAACCGTCAAAAGATTTTGTGTCAAAATAAACAGTCCCGTTCACCTCATAAGCAAAACCTTTTTCGACAAGAGTTTTAATCATCTCAATTATGTGAGGCATTTCCTCGGTAACCCTGGGGTTTTTCGTCGCGGGCTCAACATTAAGCCCATAAGCGTCTTTAAGCGCCTCCTCAACATATCTATCTGAAATTTCCTTAGCGGAAACATTTTCCTCAATAGCCCTTTTTATAATTTTGTCATCCACATCAGTAAAATTTTGTACATAATTTACATCATATCCTTTATACTCCAAATACCTCCTGATAGTATCGAATATAACATATGGCCTAGCGTTTCCTATGTGTATATAATCATATACCGTTGGACCGCATACATACATTTTAACCTTGTTCTCCTCTAAAGGGACAAACTCTTCTTTTTTTCTTGTCAGTGTATTGTAAAGCTTCATAACAGTTTTTCTCTCCTTATAATTTTTAAAACACGGCGGACAAATTATTGGTTAGTGTCCGAAAACACGCTTTTATTTAATTTTTCCTCTATTTTTTTAACTTTAACCCTTAAAGCACAAATTTCCATCTCAATAGGGTCAGGAAATTTAATTTGATCAAGACAATCAGAAGGACAGTCACTTTTAGAAACCTCTCTTCTTTTTATAACTCGTGCCGGAACTCCCACAACTGTACAATTAGGCGGAACCTCCTTTAAAACCACAGACCCCGCCCCGATTTTTGAGTTGTCGCCTACTTTAAAAGGTCCTAAAATTTTAGTTCCGGCTCCAATCATAACATTGTTTCCTATAGTCGGATGCCTCTTTCCCGTCTCCTTGCCCGTACCTCCCAGCGTAACTCCCTGATAAATAAGAACATTATCTCCTATCTCACAGGTTTCCCCGATAACAACGCCCATTCCATGGTCAATAAACAATCCCTTGCCGATTTTAGCGCCGGGATGAATCTCAATACCTGTAATAAGCCTTGAAACCTGAGAAATAAATCGGGCGATAAAAAATAATTTAATCTTGTAAAATTTATGAGAGGCCCTATGAAAAAGACACGCCCAAAAGCATGGATATAAAAAAGCTTCCGCTTTGCTTTTTACGGCCGGGTCTTTTTTCCTTATAGTCTCGATTTGTCTGTCCGCCTCATTTTTAACACAAAGAACAGCTCTGAGAATAATAATCACTTTCAAACTCATAAAAAATATTTTTTTTAAACTCATTTCCCACACCTCTGTTATATATCTGTTTTAAAAACTTTGCCTCAGCTTTTCTCAACAAGGCAAACGGCTTTTGCCGCAATCCCCTCTTCCCTTCCTGTGAAACCAAGCTTTTCTTCAGTTGTCGCCTTTACGCTTACAGCTTCAGTGTCAATACTGAGACACTTGGAAATATTTTTTTCCATACTACTAATATATTGTGCCATCTTAGGTTTTTGTGCCACAATAATACTATCTATGTTAATAATTTTATAACCGTCATTTTTAATAATCTCATAAACCCTCTTTAATAACTCAAGACTTGATATACCCTTAAACTCGGGGTCATTATCAGGAAAAAGTTTTCCTATATCGCCTTTTTTGCAGGCTCCCACTATACTGTCCATAACGGCGTGAACAAGCACGTCAGCGTCAGAATGACCCAAAAGACCCATTTCATAAGGTATACAAACCCCACCAATAACAAGTTTTCTGTTTTCAGCGAATCTATGAACGTCATAGCCTAACCCAACTCTTATATTCAACTCAAAAACCTCCAAAAATAAAATTCTCAAGATTTTAAAATCTATCTCAAACTCCTCATATTCTTTTAAAAAAACGCCATTCTGACCCAAAAAATCACAACACGCAATTCCTATAACGTCGCTAAAATTGACCCTTATAATTAATTATACAGATATTATAGACAAATTCAACTTTTTTCTGAATAAATTTTAAAAAAATCTATCATAACAACTATTTTATAGGGAAACAATAAAATAATAAACAAACGGGTTTTAATAAAAGCTGATATGTCAAAAAATTCCTTTATTATTTCGCACTAAAAATCCCATGAAGCGCTATAAAATCAAACTGATAATAACTTTCATTGTTATATAAAATTAAGGAAACACCCCATGATCTCTCAAGATGTTTCCTTAAACAATATCCTTATCCGTCATAAATTATCGCTCATTAAATATTCCCGCAGTCTATCGGCGAATTTACCAATATGTATTCCATCGACAAATGAGTGATGCGCCTGAACAGAAAACGGCAAAATAATTTTCCCGTTTCTCTCATAATATTTTCCCCAGTCGAATAAAGGGGTTGAATTGTCTTTTTTTCCAGAATTAGTATGAGATATATGGGTATAAGTTATCCATGGCATTGGAGAACATTGAAAAACATCATTTCCCAAAGGTCCAGTAAAATACTCTTCTTGTTCCCTGATAATTTTTTCCGCCAATTTTATATATTGCTCCATAGTATCCATCATAGGAACATTAACCACCTTAAAGAGTTCAGTATCCTTGTTCAAATATGTAAACGCGGTGTCTATTCTTTCAAATAAAACAACTTTTCCATCTAAAAATCTATATCTGAACTCCTCAATCTCATTAGCGCATTTACATACCGCATATACCATAGCTAAAGTGAATGAATATTCACTCTCTTTGACTCTTTTTAAAAAATCAGTAATATCAAGCTCAAAGGTCACACAAAACGACGGCTCAACACTGTTTCTAAAAACCATACAATGCGACGCTCTTTTCCAATTCTTTTCATCTATTATACGATACGAGTTAGCCATAAATATACATCTCCAAATTTTTATTGTAAATTAAGCACTTTTGCTCGATTACTTGACAATTCCACGATAACGCCTCCGTCAAAAAGACGGAGGACATTAATCAATCGTTTCTTCTGTTAAAAATAAGAAGAAGCCTTAATATTTGAGCTATAGAAACAGCGGCGGCGGCTACATAAGTTAAAGCGGCCGCTGAAAGAACCTTTTTAGCCGGTTTAAGCTCGTCAGAAGAAAGATAGTTATATTGTCCGAGAAGTTTTAAAGCTCTGCTTGAGGCGTTAAACTCAACAGGTAAAGTAATAAGCTGGAAAAGCACGACAAGAGAAAACAAAATAATGCCGGCTAAAAGAATTGTATTACTGAAGCTAAAATAACCAAGTACAAGACCAATAATAATAAGCGGCATAGAAAGCTTAGAGCCAATATTTACCACCGGAAAAATAGCTGTCCTAAAAGCGAGAGGAAAATAACTTTCCCTGTGCTGAATAGCGTGTCCCGTCTCATGGGCGGCAACACCAAGAGCGGCGACGCTTTTTGAGTCAAATACTGAATCTGAAAGCCTTAAAACCTTATTTTTAGGGTCATAATGGTCAGTAAGGTGTCCTGCGATTCTCTCAACCGTCACATCCGTAATTCCGGCAGAAAGCAAAAGCTGTCTGGCTACATC
>CANOGI010000082.1 GCA_947565475.1 uncultured Eubacteriaceae bacterium | reverse complement strand
CCATACTACTATACCTAAAATAAATATAACGCCCGGAACAATCACGCATACAAACGCCGTTATATTGCTTTTCGTACCGTCCGGCACGGTAATCGTCTCCGTCTCAAGACTCTTGGCGGGAATATAAACGGTAGCGCTCTCCCCACCTTTAAGCCAGTTGGCGCAGTCAACGGCAAATAAAAGACTCGCGTTTGTCATTCCACCGTCTCTTATAAGGCTTGACGCCCCGCACACGACAAGCTTTGTCGTATAGTTTTTGTCTGTGTAATAAGAATCAGTTACCAAGACAGCGGCGTTAAAAGGCCCTTTTTTATCGCCCTCCTCAAAATTAAAAGTTTTCGGATTATCAGAAACTTTGCCGTAAGAAGAATTTGAGGTTGTGAAAATAGGCTCTACCGAAACAGACTCTTTTTTAAGCTCAAGAATGTCTATTCCCTGAGTATAGCTTATAATCATGGGATAACCACTTTGTTTAAGCTGTTTCGTAACATCCGTACTTTTAATCTCAGGCATAATGTTTATCGGATATTGATAATACCTGTCGGAGTCTCCCTCAAAAATCAAAGCGTTTCCCGTTTTAACGCCATAATCGGCGAGTATTCTATCAAAATTTGGGATGTCCTTTTTACTGTCTATAAAAACCATGGCGTTTCCGTCTTTTGATAGATACTCAAGGACATAATCGGCCTCATCCTTTGAGTAATCGGCGGCAGGCGTTGTCATCAGCAGTATATCGCAGTCCTCCGGGACACCTTTTTCCTCGGTTATATTGAGATTTCTCACCTCATAATTTCTTTTCTCAAACTCACTTTTAAAACTCTCTGAAACTTCAAGCTCATTGTGCCCGACAACATAATATATTAAGGGAGTTTTTCCCATAGATACATAATTAATAGCGTTCGTAATTTCTGATTCGGCTGTCAAACCTGTCATCGTATATGTACCCGTCAGATAATCGGGTCTCATCTCATAAAGTTCTTCAGGCGCTATAATTTTGTACTTTTGTCCTTTTTTTACTATAACGCTGTCATTCTCGATTTTCTCACCGTTTTCCGAGAACTCTCTCGTAAATTCAGGATATCTGTAAGGGTCTTTATATTCCACAATAATTTTAGGGCAATTCGCCGCATACTCGTTTAAAAGCTGTTTAACTATGGAATCCTCTTCCCCTGCCTTTGAGAGAACATATATATATACGTCTTCAGAAATATTTTTCAAAGCTTCCTTTGATTTGTCGGAAATCGTGTATAACTCTTCCGATGTAAGGTCCACCTCAATATTGAGTTTCTCTACGACAAGATTGATAAAAATAAGCGCCGCGATAACAATTAATATAGTTACCGTTGAAAATGTGCCGTATAAAAGTTTTTTATCCATTAGAGAGAACCTCCTATCTCCATCTTCTTTTCTCAATAGTATTAATTGTTATATACAGAAAAACATATATAAAAGAAATATAATAAACAACATCTGAAAGCTTAAAAATACCCATATAAAAACTCTCAAAATGATTTAAGACCGAAAACCAGTTTAAAACCCGTACGATAATACCCTCAAAAATAAGATTGTCTAAGAAATAAAGAACAGATACAACCGCGAGGCACACACCAAAAAAAACTCCGGAAATGATAATATTTTTCGTACTGTTATATAAAATAAAAGAAATAAGAGAAATAACCAGCGCTGTAAATACCGACGAAGATAAGGTGTCAACCGGCATACTCATAATCACGCTGTCCATCATAAGTATAAAAAAGACGGCGGCGAAAGTCCCAACAGCGGCTATAATCTGATTATCCGTTAAAACAGATATAAAGAGGCCCACAGCTATAAGCGATGCTCCCAAAAGAAAATACCCCAGAAAACAGCCAAAAGTTTGAGTGAAATTTACATCGCCGTAATAATTCAATATAATTGGGAATAACGCTATAATAAACGTTCCCAAAAGAAATAAAGAGGCGGCGGCAAAAAATTTTCCAAAAACAATTTTCCAAATATTTATCGGAGACGTATATAAAAGCTGGTCCGTTTTTTGTCTTACCTCCTCAGCGAAAAGACGCATAGTAAGAACGGGGATTAAAATAAGAAACATTGAAAAGGTATACGTAAGAGTTCCGGAATAATCTGGACTTCCCTCCCCCACATTAAACCTTGAGAAAAAATAGGCGTTTATCAGTACAAAAAATCCCAGAAAAACATATCCCGACATAGTCGTAAAATATGTACGTATTTCTTTTTTAAAAACAGCGCTCATATTTAGTTATCTCCTTTCTTGTCAAATTCAAAAATCTCGTCGCTTTTATTATCAGCCAAATCCAAAACATCTGGTTCTTTCTCGTATTCTCCATTAATAACTTTAAGAAATAAATCCTCAAGCGAGAAAATAACAGGCTTAAACATAAGAACCGGAATATCTTTTCCCGCGCAGATACGGAAAATCTCCTCCCTACGGTCATTATCCCCGTCTTTGGCGTATATTGAGAAATCAAAGGTTCCCTCTTCTTTAATCCCGTCAAATACAGGAGAAAATCCCGAAAAGATTTCCATTATCTCATCTTTTGTTTTAGAGGCTTTAACCCTTATGTTAAATAATTCTGAGGACATATTCTCAAATTCATCTATTCTTTTCTGCACGACAATTTTTCCATTATCTATTATAATCAGTTTATCGCACACGGCGCTTACCTCGTGAAGTATGTGAGAGCTTAAAATAACGGTGTGCCTTTGACCAAGCTCTTTAATAACATCTCTCATTTCCATAATCTGTTTCGGGTCTAACCCGACAGTAGGCTCATCAAGAATAAGCGTGTCCGGAAACCCTACAAGAGCCTGGGCGAGACCGACCCTCTGCCTGTATCCCTTTGAAAGGTTTTTTATAATTCTTTTTGTCACATCTTTTATTTTAACAATCTCATAAATCTCCTCAAGCATAGCTTTTCTTTCTTTTCTCGGAATATCCTTTATGTCGCAGACAAAATCAAGATACTCACAAACTCTCATATCCCCGTAAAGAGGCGGCGTGTCCGGAAGATAACCTATTTGTTTTTTAGCTTTCTCCGGTTCTTTTAAAATATCAAAACCGTTAATATTAACATCTCCGCCCGTAGCGGCGATATATCCCGTCATCATATTCATCGTCGTCGTTTTTCCCGCTCCGTTAGGGCCCAAAAAACCTACAATCTCCCCATCATTCACAACAAAAGAAATATTATCGACAGCCGTATTTTTTCCATATTGTTTAGTAAGGTTCTTAACTTCTATCAAAATGAGCACTCTCCTCTTTTTCGGATTTTTCTTTTCTTTCTTCCGCCTCTGTTTTTATATCATGGCTTTTTTCATCATCCGTTTCCTCAGCGTCTCCTTTAACTTCCTTAAAAATCTCCATAAACCGCTCGCCTGTTATAGTTTCTTTCTCAAATAAATAGTCGGCTATTTTATCAAGAGCCTCTCTATTCTCATTTAAAAGAGAGCGGGCTTTCTCATGGCATGCGCGAATTATGCTAAGAACCTCTTTGTCAAGCTCCGCGGAGGTATTCTCTCCGCATATAGCGACGTTTCTTCCGTCAAGATATCTGTTCTCTGTACTTTCCAGAGCCATCATATCGAATTTGTCGCTCATACCATACTGAGAAACCATAGCGCGCGCCATTTTGGTAGCTCTCTCTATATCGTTTGACGCTCCCGTGGTAACCGTCTCAAAAACAATTTCCTCCGCGGCTCTTCCCGCAAGTAAAACAGTAATCTCAGAAAGCATCTCATCTTTTGTCATAAGATATTTTTCCTCTTCGGGCATCTGCATAGTATATCCAAGAGCGCCCATAGTACGGGGAACAATGGTTATTTTCTGAACAGGCTGAGAATTTTTCTGAAGAGCGGCCGAAAGGGCGTGCCCAACCTCGTGAAAAGCCACGACCTTCTTTTCCTTAGACGATAAAATTCTGTCCTTTTTCTCTTTTCCCGCGATAATTACCTCAACGGCTTCCATAAGGTCTTCCTGCAAGACTTTTTCCCGTCCCATCCTTACGGCTCTTAAAGCCGCCTCGTTTACCATATTGGCGAGGTCCGCGCCAGCCGCCCCGCTTGTAGCGAGAGCCATGGCGTGTAAATCTACCTCGTCATCTAAAATAACATCTTTTGAATGAACTTTTAAAATGTCTTCCCTGCCTATTAAGTCCGGCTTCTCAACAATAATTCTTCTGTCAAATCTTCCGGGGCGCAAAAGCGCTTTGTCAAGAACGTCCGGCCTGTTTGTCGCGGCGAGAATAACTATAGCCTTTGATGAATCAAAGCCGTCCATTTCAGACAAAAGCTGATTTAAGGTTTGCTCTCTCTCATCGTTGCTGTTCATAGAGCCGTCGCGTTTTTTTCCTATGGCGTCTATCTCGTCAATAAAAATAATACACGGCGCGTTTTCCGAAGCCTGCTTAAAAAGGTCCCTGACCCTTGACGCTCCGACCCCCACAAACATCTCAACAAAATCAGAACCGGAAAGCGACATAAACGTAACGTTCGCTTCCCCGGCGACAGCTTTAGCGAGAAGAGTTTTTCCAGTACCCGGAGGCCCTACAAGTAAAGCTCCTTTCGGCTGTTTTGCTCCTATTTTAATATATTTGTCAGGGTGGTGAAGAAAATCTATAATTTCCTGTAAAGACTCTTTCGCTTCTCCCTGTCCCGCTACGTCTTTAAAAGTCACTCCGGTTTCTTTCTGCATATAAACTTTAGCGTTGCTTTTCCCAACACCCATAAGTCCGCCTCCGCCAAGTCTTTTCGCGGCGAAATGCATAATAAGATAAAAAGCGGCGTATAAAAATAAAATAGGCATAATCCATGAGGTAAAGAAATCCATAATAGGAGATGAGTTTGTTACCTTTCTTGAGAACTTGACATTGTGGTCTTTTAAATTTTGAACAAGTTCCGTGTCCCCCACCAGTCCCGTATAAAAAGTCACTTCTCCCATCTGTTTTATTTTACTCATTCCCTCAGGAATCTCAATTTTTGAAATATCGGCTTCTATAATAAGCCTGTCTGACTCTATACGTACGTTTTTAACAGCGTCTTTATCCACAAGTGTCATAAAGTCGCTGTATTCTATCTCAAACATATTTGACCCCGAAAAAGAAGTCATTAAAATATTCATCAAAAAAGTTGAAATCAAAGCAAACGCTAAAACACCGAACAGTATTTTTTTATTATTCGAGTTATCCGGCGGACGATTTCCATTTTTGTCAGATTTATTCTCATTTCCCTTAAAATCCGAATTATCCTGCATAATTAAAAATTTTCTCCTTTGTTAACAATATTGACTTTTACAAAAACACGTCTGAAAATTCCATAACGGCTATTATGGCCAAACAATCAAAAAAAGTGAAAAAATAACACAAAAATTATTTTTAGACATCTCCTACGGCGAATAACTTAGCCTTTGTATTAAGCTAAAATTTATGACTCCGCTTAAAAAGCGTGGAATCCCCTCAATCAGTTAATTTGTCTGACTATAAAAATTCATCTCTACAGTAAATCCGTAAAAAGCCTCTTCCTCATTATAACTATTTTATCCTTTTATCGAAATAAATTCAACCCCATAATAATAATGAGCTAAAATTTTTTTATAATCGCTTCCCTCAAGAGCCATAAAATTAGCCCCATACTGGCTCATACCAGCTCCGTGCCCATATCCTTTTGATGTGAATATAATTTCGTTCTCACCGCAGGAGACAGTAAAATTAGCGGACCTTAAAGAAAGTATCGACCTTACCTCCGATCCCTTAAAAACTTTTCCGCCTATTTTTATTTTTGAGACATAATCCGCCGCCGTTCTCTCGGTTATAGAAATATCATTTTTAATATTATCGGAAAAAACAGCGCCTTTTTCAGAAAACACTTTTATAAAATCTTCCTTTGGCAATTTTACCTCCGATAAAAAACCTGGCGCCTTTTCGTCCTCATGGCTGTCCACACTTATTAAATAACTTAACTTTTCCGACCATACGTTTTCCGAGCTTTCCGTCATTCCCCCGCTTGTGGAATGAAAAGCGGCTAAAATAGGTTCACCGCCGTAAACCATAATCTCGTTTTTTGTTTCTTTTACGGCGTCTGAAATCTTTTTATAATTTTTCTCAAAATTATTTCCCCAGTTTTTTTTCATTTCATCAACAGTAATAAAAGCCTGTCCGATATTTTCCGGTTTTATCTCAGAATTTCCGACCTGCCTGTAAGCATATGTTCTCGCGGCTACCGCCTGCGCTTTAAGAGCCTCTTTCTCAAATGACACAGGCATCTCCGCCGCCACCACACCTATAATATACGATTCCATTTGAGGATTTTCCTCTTTTATGGAAATATTACTTTTATTTTTCCTATTATTATTCTCATATCCACCGCCGTATAAAAATTTATTGTCAAAATCTATCTCGCCATTTTTGTCTAAAATAAAAAAATCATTTTATTTTTTTAAAAAATAAGGAAGGAAGGCAACAGTAAAAATTACATAAACTGAGTATACGCAAATATATCTAAAAGTCTTGTTTTTTAAAATTTTAAACATAAAATCACTCCCTAATAAAATTTTATGCCTGTAAATTTTTTTATAAAACAACCTTTTTAGCAAATTCACAACAAACTCATATCAATTCCAATATAGATAGAAAAAATCAAAATGTGTCTTCCCTCATTCCTTACGGCGCTATTTTAACGTGAGTTCGATAAAAATTTATAGTTAATGGAACCTTTTTTATAGCAAAAAGGTTTCAAACCTCCAAAAATGCTCTTTAAGAATAAAAACCTTGAGGCTCCGCATCATAGGCACTAACTTAAAAAAAATTAGGCTTTCAGACCAAACCCGACTTCTTTGTTCAGTGTTTTTGACTTTGCCAAAAATCGGCTTACGTCGCCCGCGCTTCTTTGCGGCCCTATTGAAAAAGAAGCGAAAAACTTTTACGAAAAACTTGGTTTTTGGAAATTCGGCAAAACAAAAGCTTTGCGTTATAAAGTTTAGGTCAAGCCTTTAAAAAGGCTCTCCAGGTGTGGAACAGCGTCCACGGTTTTAATCTTTTAAGTTGGTGGGTATGCGGCGCCTATTGAAAAAAGTTTGACAAAAACTTCTGAGCAAAACTACGTTTTGCTGTTATTTTTCATCGAACTCACGTTATTATATCTTTTTTATTTTCGCGCCAAGCTTTTTAAACTTTTCCTCTATGTGATAATAGCCTCTTTCAATATGATATATATCGCTTATTTCCGTTTCCCCCTCCGCGACAAGCGCCGATAATATAAGAGCGGCGCCAGCCCTTAAATCGGTAGCTTTGACTTGTGTGCCCGTAAGCTTTGGAACGCCTTTTATAATAGCGCTTTTTGACTCAACCTTAATATCCGCTCCCATTCTGTTAAGTTCTCCCACGTGCATAAATCTGTTCTCAAATATTGTCTCATTAATAATGCCTGTACCGTTCGTAACAGACATAAGACTCATAAACTGAGCCTGCATATCCGTGGGAAAACCCGGAAAAGGCAAAGTTTTAATATCTGTGTTCACAAGTTCTTTGTCGCATCGCACTCTAAGCATATCTTCTTTTTCATCAATATCGACGTTCATATCTTTAAGCTTAGCTATAACAGGCCTTAAATGGTCACGCACAACATTTTTTATAATAACATCTCCCTTTGTTATAACCGCTCCAATCATAAATGTCCCCGCCTCTATCCTGTCCGGGATAATCTTGTGCGAGGCGCCGAAAAGCTCTTTTACGCCTATAATTTTAATATTATCAGTTCCCGCCCCAAAAACTTTCGCTCCCATTTTGTTTAGAAAGTCGGCGAGATTTATAATTTCCGGCTCAACAGAGCAGTTCGAAATATAAGTCTCTCCCTCCGCCATAACGGAAGCCATAATAATATTCTCCGTGGCCCCGACACTTGGGAAATCGAGATAAATGTTGTTCCCTTTTACTTTTGGAGAGCTTATCTCAATATTTCCGTGTTCCTGTTTTATTTCGGCTCCCAAAAGAGAAAATCCTTTTAAGTGTAAATCCACCGGTCTTACCCCAATGGGACATCCTCCAGGCATTTGAATTTTTACTTTTCCAAATCTTGAGAGAAGAGGTCCGGCGAATAAAAAAGACGCTCTTATTTTTTTAACAAGTTCATAAGGCAGAGAATTATTGAAAATTTGACTTCCATCGACGATAATTCTCCTCTCTTTTTCTGAAAAACTTGTTTTCGCCCCAAGAGTCTCCAAAAGTTTAAGCATAATCTCAACATCTTTTAAATAAGGAGCGTTTTCAATAATACATTTTTCTCCTGTAAGAGCCGTCGCGGCGATAATGGGCAAAACCGCGTTTTTAGCCCCGTCCGTAATAATCTCACCCCTCAGCGGACCACTTTTCTCAACTATAAACTTGTCCATAATCAATCATACCCCTTTTTTCATTAACTACAGCGAAACAATAAAATAATGAGCGGGTAAACTTTATAACCCTCTACATATTAAGCAATTATTTTATAGTCTTGCTTTAAAAACTTCACGAATTTTTATAATATCATATTTCCATGTGTATAATAGACTTCTTACAAAACTTCACGTTTATAGAAGTAACGTCTGAAAAAAATATTTAATTTAATGCTTCT
>CANOGI010000081.1 GCA_947565475.1 uncultured Eubacteriaceae bacterium | reverse complement strand
ATTTCAAGCTGTGTGCTTGGGGTTTATTATTCTTTTAAGGCGGAATATAGAATTAACGACCTAATTGAAATGAAAAAAGCTCTTACTATGCTTATTTCGGAAATTGAGTATAATTTATCACCGCTTGCCGAAGCTATGAGCAATATTTCCTCTAAAGCGGGAGTTCCAGTAAGAGAAATTTTTTCAAAATTCTCAAAAGAACTTGGCTCTGACGGAAATTCAGCTTTTGAGGTATGGAAGAATGTCTTAAAGAAAGAGGCTGTTTCCACATATTTCACAAGCGAGGATATAGAGGCTTTTATTTCTTTTGGACAATCTTTGGGATTTCTTGACAAACAACAGCAACACAATAATATAAAAATGGCTATTTCTTATATTGAGAATAAAATTCCGGAGTTAATGGAGAAATCAAAAAGCAATAAAAAAATGTGCAGAAGCCTTGGGGTTTTTGGCGGAGCCGCGGTTATGATTATTCTTTTTTAGGAGGCGCTTATTATGGATATTACGGTTGTTTTTCAAATCGCGGCGGTGGGGATTTTAGTTGCCGTGTTAAATCAGGTACTTATTAGAGCGGGACGAGAAGAGCTTGCCATGATGACGACGCTCGCCGGTCTTGTGGTTGTTTTATTTTGGATAATTCAATATATAAGCACTCTTTTCGAGACAGTGCAGACTTTGTTTCAGCTTAGTTGATTTACCATTCAGGGCGGGTGATTTTATGGATATTATCCAAATAGCGGTAATTGGAATTATTGGTATGATTCTATCGCTTATTCTAAAGAAAGAAAATTCCGGTATGTCGGTTATTATTGGGATTGTTGTCGGAATTATAATTTTTATGGGTGTTTTGCCTAAAATTGAGGCGGTTATTCAGATGCTTTATAAAATAGTCTCAAAAAGTGAGGTGGATATTAAATACATAGATGTAATTCTTAAAATTATTGGTATTTCATATATATCTCAATTTGCCTCTCAGGTATGTTCTGACGCTGGTGAAGGAGCTATAGCCTCAAAAATAGAGTTCGCGGGGAAAGTTATTATTATTGTTATTTCCGCTCCTGTGTTAATGGGACTTATTGAGATGATTTTAAATCTTATGCCATAAACAATAGATTTATCTCAAAACTATATACAGTACTTTTAAAAGATTTATAAAAAATGTCTTATTTCAGTATTTATAGTCAAACTATTTGAAAATAAGCAAAAGGAGGCGAGATAAAAATTATTTTTGTAAGGCAAGGGAAGGATGGCAAAGACTAAAGTCTATGACGGCTGACACTAATGTGGTAAAAATAATTTTTAGCCGCCAAATTTGTTTATTTTTCAAGTGGTTTGATTATATTGATGCTTTTGGTGTTTAATGATAATTTTAGCGAATAACTTCGCTTTTGTATTTAGTAAAAGTTTATATTCTCTTAGTCAGTTAAAAAAGTGGGTGTGACACATACTGTTTTAGGTCTCTCACAATCCAAATTGTTTGACTGTAATTGATTATTTGGGTAATTTTATTATGGAGTGATTACAAATGAGAAAAATTTTTATCTACGTTTTTATTTTTTTTATTTTTACAGGCGTATATGAGGTATCGGCTGAAGACGAGATTTCTGTGAGTCAATATTTTGACCAAGAGAATTTTAGAGATATTAATGATATTTTTCAAAAAAGTCAATATGGAAAGAGTTTTGATATTTTGAAAACGGCGGAGGATTTTATTTCAGGAAAAGTTGAGCTTTCTCCTATGGCTGTTTTTAAATATTTTATTGAAAATGTTTTTAATGAGGTTTTGGAAAATATAAGCCTTATAAGAAATATAATTATTATTTGTGTTTTGAGCGCCGTAATAAAAAATTTTTCCGGCTCTCTTAAAAATAAAGAAACAGGGGAACTTGCTTTTTATATTACTTATATTGTAATGGTTATAGCTTTGTTTTCCTCATTTGCCATATGTATATCTGTTATGAAAGATACAGTTTTTACAATCGCTGAACTTATGAAAGCCGCTGTTCCGCTTATAATTGGCCTTCTTGTTATGTCAGGCGGGTCGGCGAGCGCTTATTTGTTTTCATCTATTATTTTCTCGGCGGCTGAGTTTATTGTGTTTTTTATAGAGAATTTTGCCGCGCCTCTAATTATTACGGCTTCTGTTATGCAAATTTTAAATTGTCTTTCTGAAAAAGAAATTTTATCCAAATTCACGGAACTTATTAAAAATTGTGTAAGCTGGGGAGTTAAAGGATGCGCTATTATATTTATGGGTATTTTATCCCTTCAAAGAATGGGAGGTGAAAGCGGAAACGCTATATTCAACAAGACAGCTAAATTCGCTATGAACATGGTGCCTGTGGTAGGGGATGTGTTCTCGGGGACTATTGAGTCTTTTAAAGTTTTTTCTGGAGTTATAAAAACAGGGGTCGGTATAGCTTTTATTTTGGGTATTATTGTTCTATGCGCGATTCCTATAATAAAAATTATAGCTATGATTTTTATTTACAAATTTACCGCCTCAATTATACAACCCGTATGCGATAAAAGAATTGTAAATTGTATTGACCAAATGAGTAAATATACGGGGGTTATTTTAGGTATTGTTTTTATGGCTGTTGTGGTGTTTATTTTCGCGTCTATAATGGTAATAAGCGTTTCTGGAGGATGAGGAGGAAATTTTTAATATGTCTTTTTTATATGATTATGTGAGGAATATAGCTGTGTTTATTATTTTTTCAGCGTTTGTGGAAATAATTGTTCCAAATGAAAAATACAGAGGTTATATAAAATCTATTTTCGGTTTTTTTATAATAATAATTATTTTAACTCCTATTTTTAACATTTTTGGCGGAGGCGAAGCTGTTTTTGATTATGTCGGAAATGAGTTTAACAAAACAATTATGGAAAAAGAAGGTGACTTTTATGATGAAAAGCAAAAGGAGATTATAAGAGAAAATTTTGTTAAAAATTTAGAGGAACAATCAAAAAAAATTCTTGACAATTTGTGTGTTGTTCACAGCGCCCAGTTTTATTTAAAAGACGACAGCTTTGATATAGATAAAGCCGAGTTTGTTATTGAGCCTAAGGAGGAATCCAAAAGCTTTTTTAGAATTGAGAAAATTGAGACTCAAGAGGAGAAAGACAATAAATTTTTTGAAAACGTAAAAAAAATAATTTCTGACTTCTATAATCTTCCTTTTGATAATATAAATATAAGGAAACGCTGATTAATACATTTTTGAAAACAGGAATATAAACAGAAAATTATAAAACGGAGAATTACTTTTTTGTGCTGGACTCATTTTTACAATTCTTTGTGTATTTCAGTTTTATAAAGCTGTATAAATTTTTATAAAAAATGTAAAGTTTTCAGATGTGTTTTAATTATTATCCCGGGAATTTTAAGAGAGCAAGAGCGGGCGTATATTGGCGTTTACTTACAAAAGAGCCAAGGAGATGAACTTATTTGATTTTTTTTAAGGAACTTTTCAGAAATAAAGAAAAAAAGACAGTTTTAAATTTTATTACAATGCTTTTAATAGGCGTTGTTCTCATTATTTTAAGCAATTCCTTTTTGAGAAAAAACATCGGAAAGGAGGAAAATTTTTCCGAAAAAGAAGATACCGAGGTTTTAACAAAACAAAGCGACTACGCTTCAGAACTTGAGAAAAAGCTTGAGAGCGCTCTTTCTTCTGTTGAGGGAGTCGGGGAGGTTAAAGTCGTTTTAACTCTTGAGAATACGGGAGAAATAATAGTGGCGGAAGATAATTCCGTTGACAAAAGCGAAACAAGCGAGGGAAGCTCGGGAGAAAAACGTAAAACAAACAATTTGAAAGAGGAAAATAAAAAAATATTGCTTGAAAGCAATAAACCTCTTGTTTTACAGGAAATTAAACCGAAAATCAAAGGAATTGTAATTATAGCAAAAGGGGGCGGAAGCGCTGTAGTTAAAAATTCAATTATTAAAGCGGTTCAGGCTTTATTAAATATTGAGGCAAATAAAATAGAAGTTCTTAAAATGAGGTAGGAGGTAAATTATATGTTTGTTATAAAAAGAAATCAGATTATTATTACTGCGTTGGTTGTTATGATCGCTGCGGCGGGTTATTTGAATTACATAGACTCAACTCCGGCGGAGCCAAGCGAGGTTGTTGTTAATGATGAAGGCGATATTATGGGTATTGTTCCTGATGGGGAACTTGCTGCCGTAAACGGAGACGGCGGCTCTGACGACGCTTCTTTAACGGCGGAGAATGAAAGTGAGATAAGCACGTCTGATAAGTCCGCCAAAGAAGAGGACAGCGAACTCTCAGCGGCCGCCAATAATGACGAGGCGGGCGCCGCCGTATTCGTGAACACCTCAAACGATTCTTCCTATTTTATACAGGCGAAACTTGACAGGGAGCAGGCGAGAGCGAAGCAAAAGGATATTTTAACCGAAATGATTAACAATAATAATTTGGAACAAGATAAAAAATCTGAATGTGCCAACGCTATGCTTGAGATTCAACAGAGAATAGAAAAGGAAACAGCTGCTGAGGCGATGATTGAGTCAAAAGGTTTTGACGAGGTATACGTGAGAATAGATGACGAGACGGTTGATGTTGTTGTGAATAAAGAGAAATTAACCGATTCGGAAATCGCCCAAATTGAGGATATTATTAAAAGAAAAACAGGCGTCACAGCGGACAAAATCAGAATAAACCCTATGAAGAAAAATTAAGATTATATTTTACAAATAAAGTATAATTACCCCATAGTGCCATAGTGTTGATAAATAATTAAAATCCCTTTAAAGCTGAGTTTTTATAGTTTTAAAGGGATTTTAGCGTAAATGTTGATTTATCGGATAGTTCACGTTATAAATAAATTTTATATATTAAATAATTCTTTTTATTGAACTGCGCTAAAATTTTGTGAATTACTATAAGTTGAAATCGCTGTGATATATTTTTTCTAAAATTAATTGTAGCGGTTTTTTTTATTTTATGTTATAATATTCCACATGGTAAATTTGGTTAAATTTAAGGGGGAGCGTGTTTATGAATATAAAACTTGAGAATATTCTCGCTATTATAAGCGATGAGAACAGTTATGAGATAAAAAGAACTGATATTTTTATAAAGGACGGTATTATTTTTAAAGTTGGGGCTGTTGGAAATAATTTTATACCCGAAAAAGTCATTGATGGAAAAGACAAGCTTGTTATTCCTGGTCTTATAAATTGCCATACGCATACTTATATGTCAGTGTTTAGAAATATTGCGGATGATTTAGCTTTTAACGACTGGCTGTTTAAGAATATTATGCCAAGAGAGGACAAGTTAAGTTTTGAGGATGCTTATTGGGGAGCTATGTTAGCCTGCGCTGAAATGATAAAATCGGGGACAACTTGTTTTCTTGATATGCATATGTTTAAAAATCAAACCGCTGAAGCCGCGATTAAGTCTGGTATGAGAGCCGTTATCTCAAGAGGGATTTCAGGAGAGTCCAGAGATGAGGACGGCGCTGTGAGAAGACTTAACGAGGCTTTTGAGGAAGTTGAGAAATGGGAGGGAAACGACAGACTTTCATTTATGTTGGCCCCTCACGCTATTTATACTTGCGGTACGGATTATATAAAATATACTATAGGAAAGGCGAAAGAATACGGTCTTTCACTTCATACGCATTTATCCGAGACAAGATATGAGGTTGAGGAAGCTAAAAAGAATTATGGTATGACTCCTGTTGAGTATCTTAACAGTATTGGTTTTTTTGATGTCAATACAGTCGCCGCTCACTGTGTTCATCTTCAGGAGGAGGATTTTAAAATTTTAAAGGAAAAAAATGTAAATATAGCTCTTAACCCGATTAGTAATATGAAACTTGGAAATGGTTTCGCTCCGGTTTTAAAGATGTTTGAAAGCGGGATTAATATTTGTATTGGCACGGACAGCGCCGCCAGCAACAACAGTTTGAATCTGTTTTCAGATATGAACGCCACCGCTCTTATTCACAAGGGGACAAACGAGAATGCCCAGGCGATTGACGCTTTTGAGGTGTTTAAAGCGGCTACAATTAACGGGGCGAAAGCTCTTTCCATTAACGCTGGTCAAATTAAAGAGGGCAAGGCGGCTGACCTCGCTATTCTTGATTTGAATTGCCCTCAGTTAAGGCCGATGAATAATTTAATGGCGGCTCTCTCATATTCCGCTAATGGGTCGGAGGTTGAGACAGTTATTATTAACGGTGAGATTGTTATGGAAAACAAAAAACTTTGCTTTATTGATGAAGCGGAAATTTATGAGAACGTTGAGAAAATATCTCAAAAAATAAAATGATTTTTTTAGAGTGTATCTGGAAACTAAAATACGCACAAAAAATTATAAAAAATAAAACGAAATAAAATCGTTTTTGTTTATTTTATTCATAATTTTTTGAATATTTGCGTTTTGAGAAAGTAAAAATAAGTTTTGAAAAAATGAGGTTAATAGTTGGCAAGGGTTTTAATATACGCTATAGATGGGCTATTAAGATTTAATATTATTATTTTAAGATTATAGGAGGTTGTAAAATTGATTAGTGAGATTCGTTGTGAAGAGCTTTGGGAAAGCGGTAAAAGAAAAATTGATTGGGTAAAACAGAATATGGACTTACTTAGAAGTATTGAGGAAGAATTCGCGGAAACAAAACCTTTTAAAGGTCTTAAAATCGCTCTTTCTATTCATCTTGAGGCTAAAACGGCTTATTTGTGTAAAGTTCTCGCGTCTGGAGGAGCGGAAATGTTTATTACGGGAAGCAACCCTTTGTCAACTCAGGACGATGTCGCTGCCGCTCTTGTTCATGACGGGCTCAATGTTTTCGCATGGCACGGCGCTACTGACGAAGAATATGAAAGACATACATCTAAAGTTATTGAGGCGGGGCCCAATATTATCATTGACGACGGGGGAGACTTAGTTAATTTGATTCACGGCAAATATCCGGAGAAAATACATGATGTTATCGGAGGATGTGAGGAAACAACAACTGGTATTATAAGGCTTATCGCTATGAATAGAGAGAATAAACTTAAATTTCCAATGGTTTTAGTAAACAACGCCAAATGCAAGTATTTGTTTGACAACAGGTATGGAACGGGTCAATCTGTGTGGGACGGCATAAATAGAACGACAAATCTTATTGTCGCGGGAAAAAATGTTGTCGTAGCCGGATATGGTTGGTGTGGCAAAGGAGTGGCCATGAGAGCTAAAGGGTTAGGCGCTTCGGTTATCGTTACCGAGATAGACCCTATTAAAGCTATGGAAGCCGTTATGGATGGGTTTAAGGTTATGAAAATGGAAGAGGCGGCTAAAATAGGCGATTTTTTCATCACTGTTACAGGATGCAGGGACGTTATTACCAAAAACTCTTTTGAGGTTATGAAAGACGGCGCTATTTTGTGTAACGCAGGGCATTTCGATGTTGAGGTTGATGTAAAAGGACTTAAAGAAATAGCTGTTGAGGAGAAGCCAGCCAGAGACAATATTATGGGATATAAGCTTGAAAATGGGAAATTTATTTATGTTATCGGAGAGGGTAGACTCGTTAATCTCGCTGCCGGAGATGGACACCCCGCGGAAATTATGGATATGAGTTTCGCTATTCAGGCGCTAAGCGCTTTATATCTTGTGAAAAACAAAGGTTCTTTTGATAAGAATATTATTTATGTTCCTGATGAGATTGACAAAGAGGTTTCAAAGAGAAAGCTTAAATTTTGGAATCTTGAAATTGATGAACTTACAGAAACTCAGAAAAAATATCTGAATAGCTGGGAAGTTTAGAAGTTTAATATATATTTGGCTAAAAGTCATAGTAATCATTTTTTATTCATTATAAGATTTATGTTTATTAAACGTATATTATTTAGATTACTATGACTTTTCTATGTGTATATTATGGATATTTAACTCAAAAAAGCGCTGTATAAGGATATTAATATGAAATAGGATATCTTTTAGTTCTGATTGTGGAAAAAGCGAGGGAAAATAAGACGCGATTAAAGAGATTTTGAATTAAGATATTTTTCTTATGCTTAATTCAAAATGGAATTGTTATATGCGATTAAAATTTGTCGAACGTATGTATTATTAGTGATATGTAAGTTGTGGTGAAATGTATTCTGGCATTAAATTATTATAAGCGGCTATGTATAAATACTGGTTATTGGCAGATTAAAATTGGATTTAATATTGCCTGAAATCATAGGATAATTGTATTGACTTTTTTCGTGGGTTGTGATATAAATAATATTATATGTTTGTTATTTGCTTTACAAATTGAGTATAATTTACATTTTGTTTTATTAAGGGTTTTATAATTATCATATTATAACATTTTCAGGAGGTAAAGGCAATGGATTATAAATCGGCAGGTGTTGACGTTGAGGCGGGTTATAAATCTGTGGAACTTATAAAAGAATGTGTAAAAAACACTTTCAGAAAAGAGGTTTTAGCGGATTTAGGCGGATTTGGAGGTCTTTTTTCCATCGCTAAAGCGAAAAATATGGAAGAACCCGTTCTTGTGTCAGGTACAGACGGAGTTGGCACAAAACTTAAACTCGCGTTTATGATGGATAAACACGACACAATTGGTATAGACGCGGTAGCTATGTGCGT
>CANOGI010000080.1 GCA_947565475.1 uncultured Eubacteriaceae bacterium | reverse complement strand
CGATGAAAAATAACAGCAAAATGTAGTTTTGCTCAGAAGTTTTTGTCAAACTTTTGCGAAAAACTTCATTTTTCAAAATTCGGCAAAACGAAAACTTTGCATTATAAAGTTTAGGTCAAGCCTTTTCAAAGACCCTCCGGATGTGGGACAACGTCCCACGGTTTTAATCTTTTAAGTTGGTACGAATAAGGCAGAACCTCAAGGTTTTTATGCTTAAAGAGCATTTTTGGATGTTTGGAACCTTTTTGCAGTAGAAAAAGAATTCCATTAACTACAAATTTCTGTCGAACTAACATTATTTAATACATTGTACACTAAAAAGTGAAAATTTTCAATAATGTAAATTAATTTATTATTGCAATTTTAAGTTTATGATATTATACTTTAAGTATTTGAAAACAAATTAAAAGTAAGGTATAATAAAAATATGAGTTGTCCAAAAAAATATAGAAAAATAGTAATTGAGCATAGAAAAAAAGGACATACGTTAGAAGAAACACATAATGTATTTAAAGCGGCAATATCGACTATCCCTGAATGGGAGAGACAATACATAGAGGAAGGAAATTTAAAGCAAAAGATTCCCAAAAGATCGTTTAATAAAATTGACCCGGAAAAATTAAAATAGTATGTCGAAAAGTATCCAGACGCATATCAAAAAGAAATAGCACAATAGAGTGTACGAAAAAAGCGGTAAGCAAGATACTCAAGCTATTGAAAATCACGCGAAAAAAAAGCACGTGTTATAAAGAGGAAAATCAGGAAAAAGTAAAGGAATATCTGAAAAGAATTGAGAACATATCTAAGGAAAGAATAGCCTATGTTAATGAAATGGGAATAGATACATGTATTTATAGAGAATATGGATATACTCCAAAGGGAAAAGTATACCAAAATTTATCAACGGACGTAAGTACAAATGAGTGGGAATTGTCGCGACTAAACTTGATAAAAAGATGATTAAACCCCTTGAGTACAACGAAACTATGGTCAGTGAGCTATTCGAGTTATGGTTAAAAAAACTTTTGCCGCCACTGCTTAAAGATGCAGTAATTGTAATAGATAACGAGTCTTTTCATCATAAGAAACATTTGCTTTGTGCCGCACAAAAATATGGATATAGTCTGATATTTTTTCACCTGAGCTAAATCCAATTGAAGAATTTCGGTCATAGTTAAAAAGGCGGCTTCAAAAAATTTTTCCAAAATACAAACAATTTTAATGGCGCTCTTTTCAATGATTTTACATGAATAATCAAATATATCAAAAAGAGGGAATTATTATATTCTGTTTATGATTGCTTATTATACAGGTTTTCGTATGGGTGAATGTTTAGGCTTACATAAAAAATTTAGATAAATTAAAAAAGACTATTAATTTTATCTTTTAACGGACTTTTTTTTTAACAAAAAAATTTGTATATTATAAATATATCATTTAATAAAGTAATATAAGCTTCAATAAAGTTTTAAACCTGAAATAGCTAATTCAAACCATTTTTAGGCTATATTCTTAGTAAAATGTTTTATATTATGGGAGAAAACCTATGTCTTTAAAATTAATCAAAAAGTTAGCATATAATATAACAAATAATATTTTAAAAATTATATATCCTGATAAATGTGTTGTTTGTCATAAAATTATTACAAAACCTTCTGATTTTGGCATTTGTGAGAAATGTATTAAAAATTTTTATATATTTAGCGAGGAATCTTGTAAAAATAATTTTACAAATGACAATGGTTTTTCTATGTTTTTATATAATGACCCCATTAAAAAAATTATTTATAAATTTAAATATAATGATTGTGGATATTACGCGAAGGTCATGGGAATAAAAATGGGCGAGTTTTTATTGAATCGAAATTTATTTTCTTGTGATTTAATTATTCCTGTTCCTATACATTGGAGAAGAGAACAAAAAAGAGGATTTAATCAAACGGAAATTATGGCAAAAGAAATCTCTAAAATTTTGGGAATTCCTACGTATTCAGATTTTTTGATAAGAGTTAAGAATACAAAACCTCAATTTGGTCTAAATAAAGAAGGAAGAATAAAAAATGTTGAGGGTGCTTTTAAGATAATCAAACCAAAAAAATTTTTAGGAAAAGATGTTCTTATTATTGACGATATTTATACAACAGGAGCGACTATAAATGAATGTTTAAAAATTATTAAAAATTGCGGAGCGAGAAATCTTTATTATTTTACACTTGCGTCAACTAAAAAATTATAATGTAATGAAAAAACATATGTGAAATTATAATAAAAAATATGTATTAATACTAATCTTAAATAAAAACGTAGAATTAAAATAATGAACCAATAAAACTAAAAAATTATTTTAACGTGAGTTCGACAAAAATTTATAGTTAATGGAACCTTTTTCTATCGAAAAAAGGTTCCAAACCTCCAAAAATACTCTTTAAGAATAAAAACCTTGAGGCTCTGCCTCATAGGCACTAATTTAAGAAAACCTTCGGGCTTTCAGCCCAAACCCGACTTCTCTGGTCAGTGCTTTTGGCTTTGCCAAAAGTCGGCTTACGCCGCTCGCACTTCTTTGCGGCACATATTGAAAAAAATTTAACAAAAACTTCTGAGCAAAACTACGTTTTGCTATTATTTTTCATCGAACTCACGTTATTTTAGTTAAAATTGATATTATAGTGTATCTGAATGAACATAAAAAAGCATAGTATTTAGGTCATAATCTTTGTGTTATACACAGGCTCTCAATAGAGTATATTTTATTTTCTTTGTGATTTTATGTAATTTATAGAGAATAATAGAAAAATATAACAAAAAGAAAGAGGCTATACTATTAAAACAGAAAAGACTCAAACTTTTAATAGAATGAGTCTTTTCTGTTGTGGCTTATAGTCAATCGATTTGAAAAACAAACAAGTTCGGCGGATTAAAATCTTTTTTACCACGTTAGCGTCAGTCGGCATAAACTCTAACTATGCTTTCCATCCGCTGTCTTGTAAAAAATAATTTTAACCCCTCCTTATTTTGCTTATTTTCAAGCAGTTTGACTATAATGCGACAATCCCCTTAACATAAAATAAATTACTTTTCAGTAGGCATCATAAAATCATTGTCTAACGCTTTTTGTAGTATTATAGCGGCGTCAATAGCTGTTAATTTTCCATTATTATCAATATCAACATACCTCATATAATTATTAGTTTTTTCTTCAATAGGCAGTTTAGCGCTATTATCTAATACTTTTTGAAGAACAAGCGAAGCATCATTGACATCAACGCTACCATTTGCGCTCGCATCACCTAAAATCCCATCATATACCGAGCTTTCATAGGAAACATTAATCTTTTTATAATAAAGATTTGCCCTTGTAGGTGTTGAAACCGTAACAATATCACCTTTATTTACATAGGCAGATAAAACAGCAGTCTCAGATGCCGTAACAGGTTCTGTTACAGTACTACCATTTACTTTAAGTAAAATCGTATCATTATTTGAAGCGGTAATATCAACTAAAACAGTACATTTTCCGTTCTCTTTTGCTTTAAATGATATAAAGTCATAAGCGTTCGTTTTAGCTCCATATTGAGAATTAAACATAATCATACCATTTGGATGAACTGTAATCCCGCTATAAAAATCAGTAATATCCGTTGCACCATACCCCATTGCGGAAAGATAATCGCTGAAATCATCAAAATTTTCACTTATATCTAAGGGAAAGTCAAAAATAACTCTCGAGAAAACAAGGTCGGCTTTTCCTGTCTCATCAGTAACTATAGAAGTTCCCTGATAATATCCTTTTCCAACAGCGGTAATATTATAAGTCTCACCAACTATAAGGTCAACTCCATTTTCTTCATAATCGGAAACAGATATTGTTTTTGTATCGGTCGCTCCTTTAAGATTAATAATAACATCTGTATCATTACTTTCAATACCTGAAACATTGCCTTTAAAATTCCTGAATCTATCGTCAGGCAACACTTCTTTTTTTAGAGAAACATTTTTCACATAAAGATTATTTACTTTAGAAGCACTAAAATAAAGAATTTCCGGTTCATTTGAAACTTTTTTATAAACAATATTTACTGGATTTTGATTTGGAACATCAGCACTTGCGATACTTTCAGAGCACGAGCCTTTTGACGTAATATCAGAACAGCTTTTAAATAAATCGACTGTACCGCTTCCCGTCGATGCCGTAACCGTTAATGTATACATACCCGCCTCATCAGCCTTAAATGAGAATAATGGCGTATTAACATCCATTTTCGTTCCATAGTGAGAGGTGCTGTTAAAATACATAATAGCTATTTTATAAACCGAAACATCAAATATTTGATTATCAGAATTTGTGTAAACTCCTGAATACACTCCGTTTTTAAATGTAGTATCAGCGTTTGTCTCATAAAGAGCGAGCGAATCTTCATCAGAAAAATCAAGATTTACATTGTTAATAATAATTTCTTCTTCAAATATAATATCTTCCGCCGTATAATTATTAGGCGAGGAACTATCAGCTGTTATTTTAAGCTCATTAGTGCCGTATCCGTCAACTTTAACCTTATAAGCGTTTTTTGAAATATCAGCGGCGGTCGCGAATGTAATAATATATGTTCCATCTGATTTGATTTCAGAAGACGCTACTTTTCTGTTATTTGAATCAAGAAGATTAATAACGCCGTTTGTTAGGTTTGTTTTTCCTGAAATTGTATAAGTCTCAGCTAAAGAGCTTCCGCCGATAGAATCAAAAATTGATTGCCCATAATTTGTAACATAAGAATTTTCTTTATAGTTATTATCTAAAGCCGTAAATATTTTATCTTTAATAGTAAAAATATATTTTCCATCAGCGTTCTCACCATAAACGGTAGCCGGTTGAATAACATATTTGGAGACAGGCAAACCAGCGTCTTGAATCCATTTAGCGAAAAGACCAGCCTCAATAACACCTCCTGTTTTATTACAGTGAGTGGAGTCTCCGCCAGTTCCCATCATAGCTAAACCATTAATATTATTTGATGAGTTTTTCCAGGCGTCTTTAAACATTGTTTCCGTTAGAGCGTAACCATCAAGATAATAGACTTCTTTTCCAGCTTTTATATTTTCATCATAAAGCTGCTTGCAGGCGGTCACATAAGCGTTATTAGAAGTTTTATAATTAACTGTAGGTTCATAGTCGGTCGCGGTTGAATCGTGGTGAGTTTTAATCGTACCGTCAGAATTATAATACATTCTCGCCACAGGAGATACTATTACAGGAATAGCATCGGCATCAAGAGCGACATTTATATGAGCCTGTATATAACCTTTATATGTCGCACCACAATCCCACGAATACCATTTATCACCATATCTGCTTTTATAAGCGTCTGGCGTTGTAACTTTTATGTCTTCCGTTGGTAAAACGGTAGGATAAATTCCGTTAATAACATCTGTTCCGTTTGGTTTAGCATAAAGAGGGACAAATCTGTCCTCATAGTAAGCCTTTCCATTCGCGCAATCATTATGCCCAAACTGTATAAATAAGTAGTCTCCTTTTTTTATGTTCTTTTTAATTTTATCAAGGTTGCCTTCGTTAATAAATATACGTCCGCTTCTTCCGCCCTGGGCGTAATTATTAACTGTCACAAAATCTTTGTCAAAAAATTCTTGCAAAAATTCTCCCCAAGAACCTAAACTTTGAATTTTTCCGCCATTATACATACCATTAGCAGAATAATCTTTAACTGTAGAGTCTCCGGCAAGATAAATATTAATTCCAGAACCTGGAGCAATTTCACCTATATTATCAGGGTTTGACCATGTATCGCTTACAAGCTTTTGTGTATCAATAATGTATTTGGGTGCTCCCTCTTTTCCTCCTAAAACAATAGGAGTAACAACAGCCATAAAATATTTACCGGAACATTCCATAGGAAGCTGAAAACGAATAGTTTTATAAGAAGTGGTTGTATAAAGTAATGTTGATGACTCTAAGATAGTCTCAAAACTTGCATCATCATATTCTTTATCAACGGCATACCAGGAAATTCTTGAAACATCGTAATCAGCGCAGGCTTCGTTTAAATTATAGCTAAGAGTAATTGTTTCTCCTGGATTAGGTGCGTTTAAGTCACCGTTAGACATAAAACTTGGTCCTGAAACAATTTCAGGAATCTCATCGCACTCTCTCATATAATAGTTAGGCGTCCATCCTTTATTAACAAATATATTTTTAACGGTATACTTGTCGGCTTCTATTGTGTCAACAACACCAGCGACTCTTTTTGAGGTATCAACTTTTTTGCCGTTATAAGTTGTGTTATATTCTATAAGTTTAACATTTTCATCCGTTGGTTTAACAGGCGGATTTCCCATTTCTGCCCAGCCGTTATCCGCCAAATACATAGGATTTTCAATCTGAGTGTTAATAAAATTAACAGTAGCCCACTTGCCCCACATTCTCCCAAGTAAGCCAGCGGCAACAGTACGTGTTTTATTTCCCGTAATAATGCAATCCCTAAAAACATATCCAAAGTCAACAGGATGAGCGTCATCAGCTGAATGAGCTGTAATATATCCGCCGGATTCAGCTCCGTTATATCCGCACCAGTTAAGTTCACAGCCGTCAAAAACAACATCGCCGTTTCCATAAATATAATCTGTCTGACCTTCTATGTAACAATTTTTATAGTAAGCCTTGTATTCAACATTACAGGTATATAATGTATCCTGACTTCCGATAAAACCACAGTTTAAAAATTCTGTTTTATCAGCATAATTTACATAAGCGGCGGCTCTCTCAGTCGCTGTTCTTGTATCAACCTTTGTGTTTTCTTTTCTTTCAACTTTAATAGACTCACGACCATTAATCTCTACACCATCAGAAACTTCTTCTTCTGTCATATATTTATTAAAAGAATTCTCAAAACAAATATTTTTTGCGTTAAAGCCCTCAGCGTTTTTTTCAGTTATAACAGCGGCGCCCCAGTATTTTATAACATCGCCTTTTTCATATTTATCATAATCAGCGTAAGGGTCATATAAGCTGTTTACCGAACTGTAATATTTATACCCTATTCCATAATACCAAGTAATTTTAGTGTTATTTCTATCTCCTCCATTACTTTCCAAAGTGATATTCGGTATAGTAATATGAACTTGCTCACGGTATGTACCAGGATCAATTTTGATAGTTACCCTTTGATTTTCTGTTCTATCCATATTACTTACAGCGTCAACAGCTGATTGAACAGATTTATATTCTTTATCTTCCCCCACATAAAGGGTATCTGTAAAAGGAACTTCCTTTTTTCCCGTAAATTTTAAAAGTAAATCTTTATTAACAGCTTTATCAGCGACAATAATATGTGTAGTTGTTGAATAGTTTTCGCATACAATACTCGCGATATAAGACCCTTTTCTAAGATTTATAGAATAACCCATATCGGAGATATCAGCTTTATAATTATATGAATCTTCAAGATTTTTAAATATAACTTCAGACGGAGAAACGTTTAACGTTTCATAAACTCCTCTTTTTTGAGTTAAACCAATAAACTTTCCGTTTGCCGAAAATGTAGCGGCGGCTTTAACTTCAGCGTTTTTAACAACATCAGAATTATCAGAATTATTAACTGATACTACAGTTTTAAACTCATAATCGTTAGCCCCTGACTTTTGAAGTGAATATTCCTCATTCGCTACAAGTGTGGCTGAATAAGTCATGGCAACTTTATCAAAATCAGCGGTAATAGTCTCATAATCATTAATGTCTTTAGGAACAAATCGGAGAACTAAATCGTCTAAATTATATCCTTCCGCAAAACCGCTCAAAGAACCACTTATTTTATAAGTGGTGGTTTTCTCGACCGTAAGATTCGCGATAAAAGCTTCACCTATAGGTTTAATAATTCTTGTGTCAGTCGAGAAAGCGTAAGAAGAAGCATTTGAACCTGTGAGACTCGCGGAATAAGTAAATCCGGGTTTAAGTTTAATACTGTATGTTTTATTTGAAATATCAACCGTGGCAAGTTTAACTTGTTCGGTCGCTGAGTTTGTAAATTTTATGCCAAAATCCGAGATATTGAAATTATCGGAAATAGCTCCTGTAATTTCAGTATAAGGAACAAACTCAGCACCATAGCAAAACATTTTAGAACCCGAAAGACAGATATAATGCGTATATCCACTTTCAACCTCAATATTCACAGTCGCCCAAGTTGTTCCCTGAATAACCTCAAAATTTTCTTTATTATAATTACCGTTTCCTCCAGGAACAAATTCGCCGACTGGCTCATCTTTGTTTGTCATATTGTTTTTTCTGCTTACATATCCCGTTTTTGTACTCGCGTTTCCCACAAAAACAGTAAGAGTACCTTCTTTTTCAGAAAGGTACTCACAATATCCCTTACCGCTTGTTGTAACAATCCCATTACTTGCCGAACCATTGGAATTATTTGACCTAACATAATTTTTTCCTCCACTGCTGCCATATTCCATTACAGTGGTTGGACTGTAATAAGTAAAATTCAAATCTTTTATAGTGGCTATTCCACTTGACGTAGTATTAACAATAGTCCATTCCCCGTTTGTAATCGTCTCGTCAGCGAAAACAAAGCCAGAAAATGATGAAATACATACTAAAAACGCGCTTAAGAAAGAAACAGCCTTATAAAAAAACGATTCTTTTCTTATATTCACCATTTGTTATTCCTC
>CANOGI010000079.1 GCA_947565475.1 uncultured Eubacteriaceae bacterium | reverse complement strand
TAATGGAACCTTTTCGCGATAGAGAAAGGTTCCATTAACTATAAATTTTTATCGAGCTCACGTTATAGTAAAACAACTTGAAAAATGAACAAGTTAGGCTGCTAAAAATCCTTTTTGGTTTTGTTAGTGTCAGTTGGCATAGGTTTTAGGCTATGCTCTCATTTCGCTGCCTTGAAAGAATAATTTTTATTTCGTCTCCTTTTGCCTATTTTCAAGTAGTTTGCTTACAAACTATAAAAAAGAGGGAGTCAAATAAATATTTTTTATGATTTATGGTATTTTATTAATTTTTAATCAATAAAATGTATATATAGTATATCAAGTATAATTGATATTTCAAGCTTAATTAATATTTTTTATTTGCTATAGAGATAGAGTGTATCTGAAAGGGCCAAAATATTATCATAAGAATATAGTAAAACAACTTGAAAAATAAACAAGTTAGGTGGCTAAAAATTCTTTTTGGCTTTGTTAGTGTCAGTCAGGATAGAATTAGACTATGCCCCCATTCCGCTGCCTTGAAAAAATAATTTTTATCTCGCCTCCTTTTAATTATTTTCAAGTGGTTTGACTATAAACATATTTTATTTATTATATTATTTTATGTTTTCTGAGTTAAAAATAAAATAATTATTATAATTTTAAACTTAATATGTGAGGTGGCGTTTATGTTTTTATTTGAGTTAATTATATTGACGACTCTTTATACATTTTTAAATAAGTTTATTATTTTTACAAATTTTAAGGGGAGGGAGTAAATTTGAATTTTGAGGAAGCCGCTCAAATAGCTAAAATAATGAAAATTATGTCGGAACGCGGCGATATTTCCGCTGAGGAAAAACTTATTAAAATGGCCATGACTTATGTAAAGCCCGAGTATAAAAGAAACGCGGAAATTATAGCTAAATATATTGAATTTGAGAATATGGCGAAAAGACATAAAAACTCTGTGTCCGCGCAAAGCGGTGGAAAATTCAGCTGGCAAAAAAATATGCTTGAGGATGTGAGCAAGTCTTTTGATGGTAAAAAAAAATTAAAAATAAATATGCTTTTGAAAGTTATTGAGTTAAATGAAATTATTGAACAAATTTAAAGGAGGTTAAAAATGGAACTTGACAAGTTATTTAAGAAAGACGCTTTTAAAAATATAGATAAAGGATTTATGTCGTCTTTAGAAAAATTATCAAAAGATATAAAGGGGAAAGATTTTAATGAGACTCTTGATCTGATTATTAAATTCAGTGAAAATATGCCTAAGAATAAAAATATTTCTGAAGAAGAAAAAGAAGCTATGATAAATGCTATATTAGAGTCCTTAAGCGCTGATGAAAGGAATAGATTTAAAACAGTTTTAGAAATGCTTGGATGATGAAAATATATTAGAGTAAAAAAATTAAATATACATAATTATAGAAAAGTATTTTTTAATATTTATTTTTTTGAAAGTTTATTTTTTAATGCGGTTCTTTTCTTAAACTAAATAAGCGGTTGTTATTTTAGCGTAATCGTTATTTGTATTAGTGACTAATACATAGATTTGATAGGGACTGCGGTTAAGGTATTTTAAATAGTATTTATAAATTTAGCTTGTTTGGTATTGAAGGTGTCTGAAAACTTATTTGTTTCTTTACAGCCAAATTAGTTTTCAGACACACTTACTTTAATTTATATTAATAAAAGCAAGTTTTAACTATGGTTGTTATTATACCGATATTTGCTTTATAGTGAACAAAATAAGTTTGGTCACTATAGTTTGTTTTTTAAGAAAGTGTTAATCCATATGAAATTTAAAAATTTACATATGGATTAACATCTACCTTAGTAATGTTTGTATGACGCAAATTTAAACAAGGAGCTTTTATTAATATTAATTTGATATAAATGATGCTCAATTAATGTAAGCTGTATTTTTTATTAAATTTTCGCTCTAAATTTAAAGTTATATTTGACTACTCTCTTTTTTATTTCCAGTTAGTTGAATTATAAGCCTCATATAACCACTTATTTAAAGTATATAGATATATGTGGTTGTGTATTTATATCTTTTACAATTTTTGCTTAGATTATATTTTGTAAACGCTTAGAATATAAATACTTATTGTTCTTATTGCTGCAGCCATTATTTTACCTTCTTCAAGTTTTATTGTAATTATAACAAATAGATTAAATTTAAATAATAATATCGTATTAAACCATAGTTATAAAAAAGCAATCCCCCCAAAAAAATTTGCTTTTTTGACCTTGCCGCCTAATAAAGGCGTATGTAATTATATCATAGACAATTATAAAAAAAACTAACTTGTAAAAAATAACAATGTTTTTGTAAAAAATAACAATAATAAAGAGATTTTATGGAATTTAAAGTAAATTATTTTTGATATTTTGATAAAGTGCGACTTATATATTTAAGTAACTCTATTATTGTATAAAAATATTTCAACAAGAAACTTATCCTCTATATATTTAACATCTATTTGACCATTATATAACTCAACTATTCTTTTGACATTTTTTAACCCATATCCATGATTCTTTTTATCAGTTTTTATGGTCTTGAAATTTTCTTTACTTTTATTAACTTTTCCATTAAAAGTATTTTCTATTCTTATAAATAATGCCTTATTTATATATTTTATTATAACGGTTATTTCTTTTTTATCACAATTATCCACAGCGTATATAGCGTTATCCAATAAATTTCCAAGTATTATATCAATATGATAATCTAAAACAAATAAATTTTCTGAAGGTATGGTTAGTTCTGTTTTTAAGTTTATATTTTTAGTTTTATAATCTTTGAATTTGTAATTTAATAAACTGTCAACAGCGATGTTACCAGTTTCAGATATATTGCCAGAACTATAAAAATCACCAATAAGATTTTCTATATACTTGATTCCAGCTTTTTTATTATTGTCTTCAAAATATCTCATCAAGACTATCATATGATTTTTATAATCATGTTTTAATTTTCTTATAGCTTCTTCGGATTCCATTATAACTTTAAGCTGATTTTTATAATACTTGTTTCTATTTTCTATAGCATACCTATCATATGCTTTTTTATAATATTTTGTTACCTCGTAGAAGAAATAGAAAACCAAAATATTTATTATTAAAATGAGTATAATCGCCACCGCGTTATATACCGACCAATTTTCAGCCAAAACTATTGGCGAGGCGAGGTATATTGAACTTATGGAAATTATTAAGAGAGTAATCCAATGTTTTATTTTAAGCATAGTGTAATTATCGTTATTTTTATTAAATATTTTTTTGAGTATTATTTGTGTTATAAATATAAAAATATTTGATAATATATAACTTAATAATATTTTTTTAAAGTCTTGAGCGACGCTGGTTTTTGAGATAAAGAAATATATGCCACCCTCATATATCATCGCCAGTGAATATACACAGATTACGCATAAAATACGCATATAAAATTTACCTTTAAAAAAATAAGAATATAAAATAAACAGTAATATATTTGATATTAAATCCAAGTGAGGATTTTGCAGGTATATGTGTAAGAAACTATTTATTATAAAATAACAACTTAATCCCAGCAACCTTAAACAGTTTTTATCTTTTAATTTTTTTAGAAAAATAGGAATATAACCGCATAATATAATTACTCGGAAAAAATTATAAATTAAATAATAATATATTTCATAACCATCTGTCATAAATATACCCCCGTTAAATAATACTTGTGTATTTTCTTCGTATTTCTTTTTGATATGTTCGACTGATGGGAATACGTATATTATGTATTAGAATTATCTCGTCGTATCTATACTCGTCAATATATTTACAATTTATTATATATGATTTGTGAACTTGCATAAAATTACTAGGTACATTTATATCATTTAATTTCATATAACACTCATAATCTTTATCTAATGTGACTATTATAATTTTTCTCCCCTTTCCCATAAAATACAGTATATTTGTATATAAAATTTTTTTGATATTTTTGCCGTTTTTTACTTCAAAAAAGATATCGTCATTATAGCCTATTTCTTCTAGTATGTTAAATACTTTATTAATTTTCTCATATGTTATAGGCTTTATAATAAAATCCAAAGGTCTGCTTCTGAATAAACTCATAGCGTATTTTGTATACGATGAAATATAGATTATATTTACGGAATTATTTTTAAGCGCCATTCGTATTTCGTAGCCTAAATCGCTTCCATTTTCATTATCAATTTTAATATCCAAGAAAATTAGCTTATATGAATTTTTTTCTCTCATTTTTTCAAGTAAGTTTTTTCCTGAATAGAATTTATCAATCTGTACTTTTAGTTTTTTATTTTCCGTACATTTTAAAATATGTTCCTCAATTTGAGAACATATTTCTTTGTCATCGTCACAAATAGCAATTTTAAGCATAAAAATACCTCCCGTAAAATATTTAAATTTTTACATTTTATGATTAGATTTTACATTATTTTTCAAAAAATTTCAATACCATATTAAAAACCTTTAAATATATTATTTTATATTAATATTTTTTATAAAATTTAAATATTTTATCGATGGAGGCTGTTTATGGAAGCTGTTTTTGGAAATAAAGCTTTAGACGCTCTTTATAATTATTTAATCATAGTTTTTTTTAGAAAAATTTTATATAATTTCCGTATTTTATTGAAAAAAATTTTTTTTTGTGATAAACTTAAATAAAAGAAAATTATAGAATTATTAATTTATTAAAGAATAAACAGTGTTTTTAATATTTATAATATAAAAAGGTATAAGTATAAAAACGCTGAAAATATATTTTTTAAATGATGTGTAAAACTAAAAAATATGCTTTATTCTAAATATTATTATTTATGGAAAAAAGAATATAAATGAACTTTCATTAGAAAAATAAAAACGAGCGTCTTTAAGGATTTATTTGACGTTTTAAGTATTTATGAGCATTTATGAAATGTTTGTTTTATATATTTAAAGTTTTTAATATGACGTATTTTAGTACTTGCGGAGAGTTCTACTTATTATATGTATTATATTTTACACGTCTTTATAATTTTTTTATATATTAATTAAGGGGGTAATTAAAATGAATATGCCGCAAAGATTGTCAAAATCTAAAATTATTTTTTTAGCTGTCGCTTTAATTATTTTTTTAGCAACCGCGGTATGGTTAATATTGAGTTTTGGTGAAACATCTTATCGTTCTGTTAAAATTGTTGAAACGAAAGGAAACGTTATTATAGAACGTGATGATGTTGGAAAACTTGACGCGGGAATAAATATGAATCTTATTTTGGGAGATAAAATTACAACAGATAAAGATTCATACGCGGTTCTCCTTTTGGATACGGATAAATATGTTCATCTTGATTCACAGGGAGAAATTAGAGTGATGGCTGAGGGGGATGAAACAAAAGGAAAAATTCAAATACAGCTTGAGAAAGGAACAATTCTTAACGAAATTCAAAATCCACTTGGGCAGGATTCTTCTTATGAGATAAAAACTCCCAACGCTACAATGTCCGTAAGAGGTACTGTGTTTGAAACTCGCAGAAATATTGACGACAAGAATATTGAGCTGTTAGTTTATGACGGAAAAGTTGCCCTTAATCTAGGCGATAAACAGGAAACTCTTTATGAAAAGGGTGAATATACAAAATTTGAGGATAAAGCTAATCCTGAGTTTATAGTTGAACGTAAGGCTATAACCGATGATGTTATGAATATACATATTAAAGATAGGCTTGATAAGATTTTAAGCCAAGGTAGAGATATTAATATTGGCGAGCCGGAAGAACAAAATAATATTGAGCCTAACTCTGATATTGAGGAAAATTATAATAATAACGAGAGTTTTTTGAACGATGAAAAAAATGTCTTGTCAGATAGTGAAAATAATGATACCAGTATCGACAGGACGGATAATTTCAGCGCGGGAACAATGAGAAGTAATAAGATTTCATCAAATGGAAGAAATTATAGTTTAGGAAGTTCAGGGAACATATATGAGAGAGCGGCTCAAAACAATAGTGGTAACGCTGAGGCTGCTCAAAGCTCAAATGATGTTTTAGGTCTTAATGAGAGAGAGAATACAGTTGTGGACAGCAAACCGGATTTTGCCGATGAGGTGTACGGTGTGGAAAATAAGTTTTCTGTTTCTGATACAGCTCCTTTCTCTAATTTAGATAAACCTGAAAATAGTGTTTTGAAAAAACAAGGTGATGAAAATATTGATAATAGTTCAGAAAATGTTATTTCTAAGCAAGATATTTTTCAGATCAAATCGAATGAACTTGGAACTGTTAAGAAATCAAGGCGTTCAAGTTCCTCAAAACACTATACGTATTCTGAGAGTAGTACGGAGAAGGTGACAAGCGAAACGCCTAAACCATCTGAGAGTAGTACGGAGAAGGTGACAAGCGAAACGCCTAAACCATCTGAGAGCAGTACGGAGAAGGTGACAAGCGAAACGCCTAAACCATCTGAGAGCAGTACAGAGAAAACAACAAGCGGAACATCTAAGCCATCTGAGAGCAGTACGGAGAAGGTGACAAGCGGAACATCTAAACCGTCTGAGAGCAGTACGGAGAAAACAACAAGCGAAGCGCCAAAACCATCTGAGAGTAGTACAGAGAAGACAACAAGCGAAGCGCCAAAACCGTCTGAGAGCAGTACGGAGAAAACAACAAGTGGAACGTCTAAACCATCTGAGAGCAGTACAGAGAAGGTGACAAGCGAAACATCTAAGCCGTCTGAGAGCAGTACGGAGAAGACGACAAGCGAAACACCTAAACCGTCTGAGAGCAGTACAGAGAAGACGACAAGCGAAACGCCTAAGCCGTCTGAGAGTGTTACGGAAGTTTCTTCTGAAAACACTACGGTAATTAGTACGGAGGTCACCTCAACAGAAAGTTCTTCGGAGACTGTTTCAGAGGGCAATACGGAAGTTGACTCAAAGGAAAGTTCTTCCGAAGATCATTCTGAAAACAGTACGGAAGACTCGACAGAGGTTTCGACAGAAAGTGTTACTGAGGACAGTACAGCTGAGCCGACCATTGATTCATCAGAGAATGTTACAGAAAGCAGTACAGAAGAAATTTCGGAAAGTAGTACAGAGGAGTCTACAGAAGACACAAGTGAAGATGATGAAAATGAAACAAAAAAGGATGCGGAAATTAAGTATTTGTTAATTCCTATTATCTCAAATAACGTTAATTTAACATCAGGGCAGGCCATAGACATAGGTAATAAAAACTATCTTATAGCTCAAAATTTTGTTGAAGTGGGAAATAAGCTCCAAAAACCGAATGGAACCGCTGTAAGTAATAATCAGTTACTGTCGATTTCGGGAGTAGGTTTTTCATTAATCAGCAAGCTGGATTTGGTAGATTGGTATGCTTATGGCTCATATATGCCATGGGAATTTAGTTATGACACAGTTAGTGGAGACACTATAATATACGCTTCATGGATACACAGAGAAACAAGGGAGATTTATTATCCAGTTATATTTAATGATGTGTATGAGGGTATGTCTTGCGGCGGCTGTATAAAAAACAATACGAAAGTCGGGGTTATTCCTGAGGAAAAAGACGGTTATACATTTAAGTATTGGCAAACCGAGACCGGCGAGGTTTGGGACGGTATTGTAGACGGACCAGAATATCTTACTCCGGTATGGGAGGAAGACGGTGGAAACAATAATTAAGAATAAAAAAGCGCGTAAATTGTTTATTATAATTTCAATATCGATCGCGGCGGCTGTCCTAACATGGACAGCTCCCGTTAAATCGGTTGAGTATTGGTTTTCAGATTTGTTTTTTGTCAAACAAAAGAGTGTTGATAACAGAATAAAAATTATTGGCATTGATGAGAAAAGCCTACAGGAGATGGGGCCTTTTCAAGAATGGACAAGACAACAGGCTGCGGATTTATTAAAAGTGTTTGACACGGAATACAGACCGGCTGTTGTAGCATTTGATATAAATTATTTTGGTGAACGAGATAAAAAAGGAGATTTTGCTTTAGCGGAATACTCAAGAAAATTTAAAAATGTTGTTATGGCCTCTCATATTAATTTTTCAACGAAGCTGGAATTAAATGATAACGGAGAGAAGACCGTAAATAATCTGTATATTGAGCGGATTGAGAAACCTTATGATGAATTGGCGGAAGTTAGCCACAGTGGGTTTACAAATGTTATTCAAGACGAGGATAACTATGTAAGAAGGTCATATAAGGTTTTTTATGATGAAAACGGCAATGAAAATTATAATTTCGCTTATGAGATATATAGGGTTTATAAAGAATTAAAAGGCGAGATTTTGGTTGAACCTAAAACGGATAATAATGGCATATATGGTTTTGACTATACAACTCAACAAGGGATATATGAGATATATTCATATACCGATGTGTTAAACGGAAGATGCGATTTGAAAGCGTTTAAAGACAGTATTGTTTTTGTCGGCGCCTATTCTTCCGGTATGATGGATCAGTATTTGGTTCCTATTTCAAGGGGTACGGTTATGAACGGTGTGGAGGTTCAGGCGAACCATCTAAACGCTTTATTAGATGAGAGAACGTTTATTGAGATTTCGCCTTTAACAAACGCCTTTATAACAGCCTTAATTATAGGGATTTTTATTTTTTTGGTAATTAATATAAAAATTCCTTATGGGGTTATTTCAAGTATTGTTTTTATTTTAACGACA
>CANOGI010000078.1 GCA_947565475.1 uncultured Eubacteriaceae bacterium | reverse complement strand
TCCTCATTAAGAAACGTCACATTCACACTAAATGTCTGCATCTCCGTAGGATTGATAATATTCATCACTATAAACCATAGAACAACCGCGCAAACGACGGAAAACAACTTCCAGCCAAAATTTTTGCTTACGTATTTTATAAGTTTTTCACTTATTTTTCTTAGCATTGTTTTTTCGTCCTTTCCACAATTTTATTCCCTTATGGGTTGGTTTAACACCCTTTGAAATCATTTTTGTAACTTCTGACTCAGAAAGCCCTCTGTATAACTTTCCGCTATGAGCTACGGAAACGCCCCCCGTCTCCTCCGAAACCACTATAATATAAGCGTCCGACTCCTCGCTCGCGCCCACGGCGGCTCTGTGCCTCGTGCCTAAATCAAGCCCTATTTCTGTTTGAGTCAGAGGCAATATACATGTGGCGGCGGCGACTCTGTTGTTTCTGATAATAACAGCGCCGTCGTGTAAAGGGGTTTTATTCTCAAATATGTTTATAAGAAGCTGGCTTGAAACAATAGCGTCAATTGGAATCCCCGTCATCTCAAGGTCTCCCAAAGGAACATCCTGCTCAAGAAGAATTAGGGCGCCCGTCCTAACTTTTGCCATTTTATACGCCGCCGTAACAACTTCCTTAACCGTCTTTTGAAGTATTTTTCCCTCCTCGTCATTATTGAAAATATTCGTGACAATATTACCTTTTCCTATTTGCTCAAGACCTTTTCTGAATTCAGGCTGAAAAAGAACAATAAGAGCTATAATTCCGACAGAGAGGGTTTTTTCTATAATCCATGATACCGTATAAAAATGAAGTTGATAAGAAAATATACTGATGATGAAAATAACGACAATACCTTTAAACAGGGACCACGCTCTTGTTTCTTTAATCCATATCATAACAACATATATCAAAAGAGCGACAAGCAAAATATCAATTATATCCGTAATTCTAAAACTCGGGATACTTAGCGTAGATAAATTCAGTTCAGACATAATTCTTCCTAAAGAATTATCCATAGTTTACACCAACCTTCATAAAAAACACATAATTTTCGTATTTATAAAAACCTTATTCCCATTAAAGTCTCGCTTCTTTTTCAATTATAACACAAAATAAAATTTTTCTCAAATAAAATGACATACAAAATTCATCAAATTAAACAAATCTTATTTTTTCTGTTTTTTCTCAGTCCTCACAAATATAGAAACAAAAAAATGGAAGAAAACAACTGTTTCCCTCCATTTCTTTCATTTCCTATACTTAGTTTTTATATTAAACCCCACTAAGATATTTATAAAAATTTATTATCTTAAATTTTTATTCCTGAAATAAACATTTTTCATTATCAAATACTTTGTAAATACTCGTCAATAGCTTTAGCGGCTTTCTTACCGGCTCCCATAGCGAGAATAACTGTAGCCGCTCCTGTAACGGCGTCTCCGCCCGCGTATACCGCCTCTCTGGAAGTAAGCCCTGTTTCCTCCTCCGCTACAATACATCTCCTCTTGTTTACGTCAAGACCTTTTGTAGTTGACGAAATTAAAGGATTTGGGGAAGTCCCGAGACTCATTATAACCGTATCCACGTCCATAGTAAATTCCGAACCCTCGATTACGACAGGGCTTCTTCTTCCTGATTCATCAGGCTCGCCTAATTCCATTTTAACACACTTCATACCAGAAACCCATCCGTTCTCATCAACAAGAATTTCCGTAGGATTTGTAAGCGTGTCAAAAATAACGCCCTCTTCCATAGCGTGATGAACTTCCTCAACTCTCGCCGGAAGCTGTTCAGTGCCTCTTCTGTATACTATATGGCTTTCAGAACCTAATCTCAAAGCGGTTCTGGCGGCGTCCATAGCTACGTTTCCACCGCCCACGACAGCGACCTTTTTGCCGATTTTAACAGGAGTGTCATATTCCTCCGTATAAGCTTTCATAAGATTTACACGGGTAAGAAACTCATTAGCCGATAAAACACCGTTAGCGTTTTCTCCCGGTATTCCCATAAACTTAGGAAGACCCGCTCCCGAACCTATAAACACGGCGTCAAACTTCTCATCGTCAAAAAGCTGATCGATTGTAATGGTTCTACCGATAATAACGTTTGTCTCAATTTTAACGCCAAGCTTCTTAATATTCTCTACCTCGTTTTTAACAACTTTTTCTTTAGGGAGCCTAAACTCAGGAATACCATATTCCAAAACGCCTCCCGCTTTATGAAGAGCCTCAAAAATAGTCACGTCGTACCCTTTTTTCGCTAAATCCCCCGCGCATGTAAGACCTGCTGGTCCCGCTCCGATAACGGCGACTCTTTTGCCGTTTTTAGGCTCTGTCTTGCTTAAATCAATTTTATTCTCACTCGCCCAATCAGCGACAAATCTCTCAAGCTTACCGATAGAAACGGGGTCTCCCTTAATTCCTCTTATACAAACGCCCTCGCATTGATTTTCCTGAGGACATACTCGCCCGCATACCGCCGGCAAAGCGCTGTAACAGGAGATAACCTCCGCCGCTCCTTTAAAATCAGACTCCTTAACTTTAGATATAAACCCCGGAATATCAATAGAAACAGGGCATCCCGTAATACATTTGGCGTTTTTACAGCCAAGACATCTGTTGGCCTCCTCAACAGCCTCGTTTTCATTGTATCCAAGACAAACCTCGTCAAAATTAGTGGCTCTTACTTTAGCGTCCTGTTCTCTTACAGGAACTCTTTTTAAAACATCACCCATTATTTGTCACCTCCGCAGCCACAGCCGCCATGGCTGTGAGTATCTCCTTCTTCAAATTTAAGTTTAGCTCTGCCTTCTTCGGTCTTATACATAGCCTGACGGCGCATAGCCTCGTCATAATTTATAAGATGCCCGTCAAACTCCGGTCCGTCCACACAGGCGAATTTAACCTCGTCGCCAACCGTAACACGGCACGCCCCACACATACCCGTACCGTCAACCATAATAGGATTAAGACTTACAATAGTGGGTATATTAAGTTCTTTAGTCATAGCCGCGGCAAATTTCATCATAATCATAGGCCCTATAACAACAGCGTGGTCATACTTTTTGCCTTTATTTTCCACAAGGTCTTTAAGACAATCGGTTACTCGCCCGTTAAATCCATAAGAGCCATCGTCCGTTGATATGTAGAGATTTCCGGCTACAGCCTTCATATCTTCCTCCATAATCAATAAATCTTTTGTACGGCTTCCGACAATTACGTCAGCGTCCACGCCTTTTTCATGAAGCCACTTCACCTGAGGATAAACAGGAGCCGCTCCCACCCCTCCGGCGATAAAAATGATACTTTTCTTTTTAAGTTCCTCGACACTTTCGTCAACCAAATCGCTTGGACGGCCTAACGGACCAACAAAATCACATACATAGTCGCCCTCGTTATAAGTAGCGAGTTCAAGAGTGCTTTTTCCTACAGTTTGAAAAACAATGGTAACTGTTCCCCTGTCCCTGTCAAAATCAGCGACTGTCAAAGGGATTCTCTCGCCTCGGTCTGTGTTTTTAACAATGACAAACTGTCCGGGAAGAGCTGATTTAGCGACTCTCGGAGCTTCTATATCCATAAGAAATATATTATCCGTAAGAGTTCTTTTACTTACTATTTTGTACATATATGTACCTCCCTTATAAAAAATATGCGGTAGCTCTTTTTTATGTAAAGGAAACCGCCGATTAATTCAAAATCAAAAAGTTATTTTCCAAAGAAAACACTGATTAATCAGTCTTTTATGATTTTTAGTCAAGGTTACTCGAATTTTTGTATAACAAAAATTCAAGTAACCAACGGTGAAAGTATTCGCCTTTGTATTCAAAGTGAGGCTGGTCGCAAAACTTCGTTTTGCTGCTCGCCCTTGCAACCTGGCTTGCACTCTCCCTAAATACAAGAGTATGCACCCTCGCTTAAAAAGCAGGGGATTTCCTCTGTCGGTTAAAATTCACGCTGGTTTGTTAAAACTCTTTATAAGCAACAAACTTAGAAATAAAGAAGTCATTATAAACTGTAACCAATATTGAAGCGATGGCTAATATTACCGCCCGTATAAAAATCATTTCAGCGAATTAATTAGGGCTTCCTAACTTTCAATCAGCGTTTCCTAAAAAAACTCTGCCACTTAAAAGGTTATAGCACTATTAATTTTTTGTCAAGATATTATCAAAAATTTTTACAACATTTTTTAAAATCTTTCAAAAATACTTGTTTTTTTTACTCGTTATGTATAAAATATATTTAAAGAAATACAATTTAAGTTTCATATGTCTTTCTAAAATTCGCCTCCGGAAATTTTATTGATTTATTTAGGGGCCATCTTAAAATTCCGCGTATTTTTTTAACCGTAAAAAAAGGTTCCCGCTTCTTATAAAGCAAAAGTATCCAAAAAATTATGAAAAATAAAACAAATATGATTCAAGTTTGCTTTGCTTTTTATAATTTTTTATGTATATTTTAGTTTTAAAACAGTCAATAGAATCATTATAAAAATTCTCATAATTAATTTTTTAAAGTTTTTATTAAACTTAGGAGTAAAATTTAAAAAAATTCCATACACTTTCAAATATAAGCTCGTTTTATTATAAGTATGACAAAATATATTTTCCAAAAAATAACAAACATAAAATAACTTACTTTCAAAGAGGTTTAATAATATGAGTAATAATAAAAAAAATAAAATAAATTACGAGGAAGAGGGCGTTTTCTACACACCGGGAAAATCTTTGAAAAATTCCGATGATTTTGAGTCTTTCGAGGATTTCGGTATTAAAAAAAAGCCTGTGAAAAAAACACCTAAAAAGCTTCCCCCTCAAAAATCAAAATACCCTGTATATATGGCTATAGCCATAATAAGCGGCGTACTCGCTTTTATAATTCTTTTGATTTTAATGAAAAATATTTTAGGCGGTGAAAGCGGCGTTAAAAAAAGCACCGATTTTTATTCTGAGCCCACCACAAAAGATTACGAAGCCTACAGCGGGGAAGAAAAAAGCGGTGTTTCCATTTCCGGAAACGAATACTTAGGTGTAATACGCACAAAAAGTGATTCATTTAAAACCCTAACCATATATAATATATCTTTTGAGGAAAACGCCGACTATACAGTAACAGGAGGCACTCAAATTTTTGACAAATACGGAAAAGGCATACTTTTTGACGAACTTAGGGAAGGAGACATTGTGGACTTCGTTTATGATAAAGAAAATGTTTTAATTTCCGTAAACAAGTCCGACAAAGCTTTCAGCGAAACTCTAAAGAATGGATTTAAACTTGATAAAATAAATAAGACAATCTCAAATGGTATGAAAACATATAATTACTCTGAAATGACAAAATTTATATATAAAAACGAGGATTTTGACCCTGAGTTTATAGACCCTTCCATAGACACAATCACAATATCGGGATACGAAGACATGGTCTGGGCTGTAACTCTTGACAAAGGCCATGGGGAAATAACTGTTATAAAAAACAATAAAATAAAAAACGGAATAATAGAGATAGACACGAATATATATAAAAAGCTGAACGATATAGATACCGTAAAATTAAATGAGGGAATTCATAAAGTAGTTGTAAAGGGAACTAATATAGAATCCTTTACAAAAGAAATAACACTTGCCATAAATGAGAAAGTAAGTTTAGACCTTAATGAGGTTCCTATAAAATCTGGAAAAGTTACAATAAGGCCAAACGTTGACGACTACGCTCTATATATAAATGGAAACCTTGAGCTCTCAAGAGAGCCTCTTGAGTTGGAATACGGATCATATACAATAGAAATAGTAAAATATGGCTATATAACCTATACAAGTCGTTTTACCGTCGATTCTCCTGAGGAAATAATAAAACCGAATCTTACAAAAGAAGTAAAAATGGGTACGCTTACAGTAAACTCAAATCCATCTGGCGCTAATCTTATGATAAACGGGGCGTCCGTCGGAATGACTCCTTATTCCTGTGACCTTGTGCAGGGACAGCACTCAATTACTCTAAAAAAAGATGGCTATAAAGACATAACTATAGATTCGATATATATATCCGAACAGGGAGCGACATATAATGTTGAGTTGCAGAAGGAGTAAAAATTTCAAATGGAAAAATCAAAATTAAGAGAATGGCTGTCCGCGCTTGTAGAGGCGATAATAATAGCGGTAATACTTTATTTTTTAGCGTGGCCCTTTTTAATAGAGGGTTCGTCAATGGAAAACAGTTTTGAGACGGGCGACCGTGTTTTTGTCTCAAGGCTCTGCGCGTACTTAAATCTCATTGACTATAACGATATAATTCTGTGTAAAATCAATTATAAAGGAAATGAGGAAATAATAGTTAAACGAGTAATCGGAAAACCTGGAGATCATATAGTTATAAAAGATAAGCAAGTTTATATAAATGATTTGGCGTTAATCGAGCCATATATTAAAAACCCCCTTTCAACAGATGGAAACGTTGATTTAACTTTAAATGACGATGAGTATTACGTGCTCGGTGACAACCGTGATAAAAGCACCGACAGTCGCTTTTTTGGGGCGATAAAAAAATCGGATATTGAGGCTGAAGTGATATTCAGATGGTATCCTTTCGGCGATATGGAATTTGTTCCCTGAAATACTTTCTAAAATATAATAATTTTAAGCGTAACACCCATAAAATTAAATCTTATAAGTTTAATCTCCGTTCTCAGTGTAAATAAAAAAGGCATTTGCCATACAGACAAATACCTTTTTTATTTTGCTCTATAACCGATTTTATATATAAAAAATGCTTCGCATTAAATTATAGATTCGATAGATTATAAGCGAGATACATTAGCGGCCTGAGGACCTTTAGCTCCTTGAACAACCTCAAACTCTACCTGTTGTCCTTCCTCAAGAGTTTTGTATCCTTCTGAGTTAATAGCTGAGAAATGTACAAATACATCATCCTCACCCTCAACAGAAATAAATCCAAAACCTTTTTCCGCGTTAAACCATTTTACTGTACCTTTTTTCATGAAAAAAATCCTCCTAAAAAATAAAAAAAATAAAAGTTACTCTTCTAAACTAACATAAAATTTGCTTTATGTCAATAAAATTAATAATATTTTCCAAAAAAGATTTTTCCAAAACAACTTAAAATATAAAATAATAGCCTATAAATCTGCCAAACAATACAATATTTTACAATTTAAAATTAATATTAAATAACATTTTTAATAATTGCCTCAACTTCCTTTAATAGACTTCTTTCGAAACTACATTATTACGGCAATTTATACATAAAAAAAATATTTTATAAGCAAATCTATATAAAATTGTATTACTATGAAACTTGACTAATTTATATTTCTAATCTATACTATAAATAGTTAAATATTTACGTTTAAAATTTCTTATTGAAAGGATGTATCTTATTATGAAAAAAACAATAGCTGTTATACTTTCTATAATATATATATGTTGTTTATCTGCGTGTTCAGAAACAAAAACAGAAGACAATACATACAATAATTTAAACAGTCCAAGTAAATCAAGCGGCTCAAATAATTCAAACAGTCCAAGTAAATCAAGCGGCTCAAATAATTCAAGCAGTCCAAGTAAATCAAGCGGCTCAAATGATTCAAACAGTCCAAGTAAATCAAGCGGCTCAAGCAAATCTAAAAGTTCCCGTAAATCAAGCGGCTCAAGCAAATCTAAAAGTTCCTCCAAAAAAAATTCCTCTTCTAACTCAAATCAATCATTTGAAGATTATCTGAAAGAAAACGATCAGGATTCTTATGAATTTTATAAAGGGTTAAAAAAAGGATACGATAGTGGCAAATATGACTCTGAAAATGGATTTTATCAGCCTTAAAACCTGTCTGAATCAGCAAGCTTTTTTATCTGCCGCTTTGTTAGCTTGTACTTTAAAATAAGAGATTACTCTTTTAGCAGCCTGTTTATAAGCTGTGTAAGCTTTGGTGTAAATTTTAATTTCAATACCTCCAAACACAAAAAATAAGTCTCCATATTATTTATATTCGGAGACTTATTTATATTACAATAAATTTACACAAGTTTTCCATGCTGCTCATAACAGCTGACTTTCAAAATTTTATTATCATCATCGGCAAAAACAACCTTAGGCTTATGATCTTTGGCCTCCCCTGGCGCCATCTGGGCATAACTCATAATAATAATAAGGTCGCCTTTCTGAACAAGTCTTGCCGCCGCGCCATTAAGACATATTATGCCTGAGCCTCTCTCTCCTTTAATAGTATAAGTCTCAAACCTCTGACCGTTATTTATATCAACGATATGAACCTGCTCATATTCAAGAATTCCCGCGGCGTCAAGCAAATCCGCATCAACGGTTATGCTTCCGACATAATCAAGCTCTGCTTGTGTAACTTTAACCCTGTGAATTTTTCCTTTAAGCATATTAAGCGTCATAAAATCACCTCCGACAAATAACTATAAAAAGCTTAATTCACTTCATATAATAAAATTATCAATAAGCCTTGTTTTTCCTATATATACAGCGATAGCGACAAGAATAGGGTCGTCTATATTATCAACGCTTTGCAATCTGTTCATATCTACAATTTCAACATAATCAATTTTTGCCAACTCTTCCTTGTTTATCTCATTTTTAATGGCAAATATAACTTTCTCAGCGCTCTTCTCTCCATTGTTAATAAGCTCTTTCCCAATTTTCAAAGAACGTGACAAAACAACAGCGGCGTTTCTTTCCTCATCACTGAGATAAGTGTTTCTTGAGCTTTTCGCGAGACCATCAGCC
>CANOGI010000077.1 GCA_947565475.1 uncultured Eubacteriaceae bacterium | reverse complement strand
GTTATGCCGTATTTTTAAAGAGGACGGATTTTCAGTCGCTCCTTTTAAGTCTCAGAATATGGCTCTTAATTCTTTTATTACAGAAGACGGGCTTGAGATGGGACGTGCTCAGGCTATGCAGGCGGAAGCCGCCGGTATTAAACCTTTGGCGTCTATGAATCCTATTTTATTAAAACCGACAGACGACAAAGGTTCTCAGGTTATTTTAAACGGGAAAGTTTTTGGAAATATGACAGCTAAAGAATATTATAAAAACAAGCTTAAATTTGTTCCCGATATTATGGAATCATATAATTTTTTATCGGAAAAATATGATATTATAGTTATTGAGGGGGCGGGAAGCCCCGCGGAGATTAATCTTAAAGAGGACGATATTGTAAATATGGGTATGGCAAGACTTGCGAAAGCGCCTGTTCTTTTGGCGGGGGATATTGACAGGGGCGGTATATTCGCTCAGCTTATCGGGACAGTCGGGCTTTTAGAGGAAGATGAGCGAAGATATGTAAAGGGTCTCATTATAAATAAATTTAGAGGGGATGGGGAAATTTTTAAACGAGGAGTGAGAATGCTTGAGGAAAGAGCGGGAAAGCCTGTAATAGGGGTTATTCCTTATGTTGATTTTGATATTGACGATGAGGACAGCTTATCAGGGAGATTTTACAATAAGGAAAAAGGGGGAGTTTTGGATATAGCTGTTATAAAACTTCCAAGAATATCAAACTTTACTGATTTCAATGTTTTTGATAGGTTTGACGAGGTAAATTTACGATACGTTAGAAAAGCGGACGAAATTAATAATCCTGATATGGTTATTATTCCTGGAACGAAAAACACACAGGGAGATTTATTATGGCTTAGGGAAAATGGTATTGAGGAGAAAATAAAAACACTGGCTCATAAGGGAAAAGTTATTTTTGGGATATGTGGAGGATTTCAGATTCTTGGCGAACGAATTTATGACGATGGTTTTGAGAGTAAAGGTGGAATTAAGGGAATAGGTCTTTTGCCTGTAAAAACAAATTTTATGGCTGAGAAGACCCAAACAAGAGTAAAAGGAAAGTTCTTGAGTATAGAAGGCGTATTAAAAGATTTGTCAGGCGAGGAGTTTGAGGGTTATGAGATTCATATGGGTGTTTCGGATATTGTCGGGAATTTTAAAAATATGAGTGTTTTATATTCTGGCAATTTTTTTGGCGGAAAGGGTGATGGAATAAGCGTTGGAAATATTTACGGAACATATGTCCATGGTATTTTTGATTGTGAGAATGTTATTTATAAAATAATTTCATCGCTTATTAGAGAAAAAGGTATTGACAATAATGGCTTTAAAATCTTTAATGTTAGAGAGTATAAAGAACAGCAATATAGTTTAATCGCTGATGTTGTAAGAAAAAATATTGATATTGACTTTATTTATAAAATATTGAAAGAGGGAATTTAAAATTGAAATCGGAAATTATAAAAAGACCGAGAAGATTGAGAACAACTGATGGTTTAAGAAAAATTGTGCGAGAAACGAGAATTTCAAAAGATACTTTGGTATATCCTTTTTTTGTGACGGAGGGTTTTGACATAAAAGAGGAAATATCTACTATGCCTGGTCAGTATAGGTGGAGTATTGATAGGCTTTATGAGCTTTTTGAACGACTTTATGAAAGCGGTGTCAAAACGGTTCTTATTTTCGGTATTCCTGATAAAAAGGATGAGTTTGGGAGCGGAGCGTGGGATGAGAATGGAATTGTTCAAAAAGCTTTGAGATATATAAAAGAAAATTACAGTGATATTTACTGCGTAACCGATGTATGTATGTGCGAATATACATCTCATGGGCATTGCGGAATACTTGACGGTCAGTATGTTGACAATGACAAAACTTTGGAGGTTCTTGCGAAAACAGCTCTTTCACATGCTTTGGCGGGCGCTGATATGGTTGCTCCGTCGGATATGATGGACGGGAGAATAGGTGCTATAAGAAAGGTACTTGATGAAAACGGCTTTATTAATACCCCTATAATGTCTTATTCGGTTAAATATTCGTCATCTTTTTATGGTCCGTTTAGAGACGCCGCCGATTCAGCTCCTTCTTTCGGTGACAGAAAAAGTTATCAGATGGATTTTCACAACAGCAGAGAAGCTATTGTTGAGGCTGAACTTGATGTAAACGAGGGAGCTGATATTTTAATGGTAAAACCGGGTATGGCGTATCTTGACGTGCTTCGGCAAATTAAAGACAAATTTAACAAACCCGTAGCTTTATACAGCGTGAGTGGGGAATATTCGATGATTAAGGCCGGAGCCAGACTTGGATATATTGACGAAATGGCTGTTGTGGGCGAGAGCGCTGTATGTATGTACAGGGCGGGCGCGGATATTTTAATTACATATTATGCCATGGAAATAGCCAAACTTATTCAAATGGGAAAAATATAAATAGTCTTATATATTTAAAATATATCAGACTGTCAAAAAAACTAAATATTAAAAAAATATGAATTTTCAAAGAATTGGAAATTGCAAAAAGCGTCGCAGACTTAAATCCGCAAGACGGGCTTTGCTCGTCTGAGGAGAAAATTTGACTTTAGGGAATGATGTTGTCATTCCTATAAAAGTCATAATTTTAATACAAAACAAAATCAAGTCGCCAAACTCCGTTTGCACGCAAATTTAGTAAAATCGCGGAAAATGTCGGCATTTTCCGCAAGCGTGTCGATTTTATCGACACGCTGAATATATTTTTAGGGAGGAAACTTTTTTTGGACTGTAAAGGGCTTATTCATATTTATTTTGGTGATGGTAAGGGAAAAACAACAGCGGCGGTCGGTCTTTGCGTTAGGTGTGCCGGCGGTGGGGGAAAAGTTTTATTTTATCAGTTTATGAAAGACGGTTCGAGCGGAGAGATTGATGTTATTAAAAAAATTAACGGTGTTGAGGTTATAGACGGATATAAAAAAACAAAGTTCACCAGAGATATGACAGATGAGGAGAGAAGAGAGGCTAAAATTTATTATACAAAACAGTTTGATGATATAATAAACAGAGTTAATAATGAAGAGTTTGACTTGCTTATACTTGATGAGGCTATTAACGCTATAAACAATAATTATATATCTTTGGAAAGAACGCTTGAGTTTCTTAATAATAAACCTTTTGGGCTTGAGGTTGTTCTTACGGGAAGGAAACCTGATAGAAAACTTTTCGATATTGCCGATTATGTATCTGATATAATTAAAATAAAACATCCTTTTGACAGAGGTATAGGGTCAAGGAAGATGATTGAGAAATAAACGAGATAGGAATTTTATGAAATACCTATAATTAAATAAAAGGGTTTTCGGCTTTATTTAAGGTTCTAATACTAAGCTCATTTAAGGAAACACTGACAAATTAAAAATAAAAATAATTTTAGCGGGAGCGGGCGAGTAGTCAGTGCTTTTGCCGCGCAAAAGTAGGCTAAAAGCCGCCCGCACATCTTTGCGGCGCCTATTTAGCGGAAGTGTGGGATTTTTAATCCCACTTAAACTAAAACGCTTTTTCGTTAGGAGCGTATTTTTTCGTAAGATTATTTTTATAGTCAAATCACTTGAAAAGGAACAAAAGGAGGCGAGATAAAAATTGTTTTTACAAGGAAAAGGCTGGTCGTAAAGCTTCGCTTTACCGCTCGCCCACGCGTCCTGGGAAGGAGAGCGTAGTCGAAAGCCTACGCCGACTGACGATGACACAGTAAAAAGGATTTTTAGCCGCCGAACTTGTTCGGATTTTCAAGTGATTTGACTATAGTTCCTCTTTGTGCGGTGCTTTCTTAAAAGAGCGGATATAATACATATGGTGGCAGATAAAAATTTATTTTACTTAAAATTTTATGGATTGTATTATAATTTTTTTTACGGTTTAGGTGTTTAAAAAGAAAAACTCATAACTCTGAAACAGCGACGCGACTGTAAAATATTTTTTTGTTCTTATATAATTTTATCCAGTATTAAAAAAAAGATTAGTATTAAAAGGTGTTTAAACTTTTAGTAATGTTGTTATATGTACGCAATAATTAAGATGTTTTTTTTTGACACACTTTAAATGAAATCGCTGTAATGAACTATAACAACATAGCTATGTTTTGACTTGGAGGAAAATTTTATGAAACTTTTTGAGGCGATTGAGAAAATTGGCGACATAGATGAAAGGGCTATGGAAAAAACAAGAAAACAATGGCTTTCCATAGCTAAACCATTATTTAGCCTTGGAAAATTAGAAGATATTATTACAAAGATTTCGGGAATAAAAGGGGATTCACTATATAGTATTGAAAGGAAAGCTCTTATTGTTATGTGCGCTGATAATGGGGTTGTGGAGGAAGGTGTCACTCAAACAGGGCAGGAGGTTACGGCGGTTGTTACGGAAAATTTCTCAAGGGGACTTACAAGCGCTTGTATTATGTCTAAGACGGCGGGCGTCGATGTGGTTCCTGTTGATATTGGTGTCGCTGTTGACGTAAAAGGAGTTACGGATAAAAGAATAAAGGTGGCGTATGGTACGAATAATATCGCCAAGGGAGCGGCTATGACAAGAGGACAGGCCGTTTCCGCCATTGAGGTTGGTATAAACAAGGTTATTGAGCTTAGAGATAAAGGCTATGATATTATCGCTACTGGTGAAATGGGTATAGGCAATACGACGACCAGCAGCGCTATAATGTCTTGTCTTTTTGACTTGCAAGCCGAGGAGGTTACGGGAAGAGGAGCGGGACTTACAAAGGAGGGTTTGAGAAAGAAAATAGGAGTTGTCAAAAAGGCTATTGATATAAATAAACCTGATAAAAATGACTCTATAGACGTGATCTCAAAAATTGGAGGGTTTGATATAGCTGGACTTGCGGGTGTTTTTATCGGCGGAGGGGCGTGTCGTATTCCTATTGTAATTGATGGGTTTATTTCAGCGATAAGCGCTGTTTAAGCTGTGAGAATTTGTCCTAAGATAAAAGATTATATTATAGCCTCCCATGTCTCCAAAGAACCCGCGGGAAAGCTTGTTCTTTCAAAGCTTGGGCTTTCTCCCGTTATAACGGCGGATATGTGCCTTGGGGAAGGAACGGGGGCTGTCGCTCTTTTTCCTCTTTTGGATATGGCTTATGGCGTATATTCTCAAATGCATACTTTTCAAAATTGGAATGGAGACGAGACTTATCACATACTGGAATAATAGGTTACTTAATTGGTCTGATAAATAAGTTTAAGAAAATAGCGTATAAAAAATATTAAAAATAATCTTTTAAATTTAAAGTTTCCAATATCGTGTCATTAAAAATTTTATTTTTTAAAAACACGTTATTTTCTTGGAAAACAACAAAGTATAATGTGTTTTAAAAGCGTATGTTATTTATAATAGTTTAAAGGTGAGATAAATTGAGAGTTATTCTTATAAGACATGGAAAAACAAAAGGAAATATTGAGAGAAGATATATAGGTTCTACTAATGAGGGATTATCGGATGAGGGGATTTATGAAATACAATATTTTAAAAGCGAATATCCAAAATCTGAGCGTATTGTATCAAGTCCTATGAGAAGATGTGTTGAGACGGCAAAAATCATATATGGTGACAGATTTGAGATATATGATGATTTGAGAGAGTGTGATTTTGGGGATTTTGAGAATAAAAATTATGAGGAGCTTAAAAATAACGGCGAATATTTAAAGTGGCTTGAAAGCGGAGGAAAAATAGGATTTCCAGGCGGTGAGGGTTATTTTGAGTTTCGTATGAGGTGTGTAAAGTGTTTTGAGAAAATTATATTTAGCAATAAGGCGGAAAGTGTGGCTTTTGTTGTACATGGCGGTACGATTATGGCTATACTTGAAAAGTTTTATTATGAAAAAAAATCTTTTTTTGACTGGAAAATAGAGAATGGGGAATATTTAGAGTTTGAGGTTTTAGAAAATGAGGCTGGTGTTTCCTTAAAAGATTTGTGATATATTTAAAATTATTATAAAGCATATTTTATAATACATATTTTTCCTCTAAAATTTAAACAATCTTTAATTTTTTCTGATTTTGGTTTTAAAATTCCGCCGATTTTGTTAATTTATATTGAATTTGGAGAATGCTTGATGATATAATTAAGACTAACAAACTCAAAATTTTATAAGGTGATAAAATATGATACTTGAAACAGAAAGATTGTATTTACGAGAGTTGAATCAAACAGATTTTAAATCTTTATGTGAGATATTGCGAGATGAAAAAACAATGTATGCTTATGAGGGAGCTTTTAGCGATATAGAAGTACATGAGTGGCTTGATAGACAAATTTTTCGTTATCAAAAATGGGGATTTGGTTTATGGGCGGTTATTCTAAAAGAAACAGATGAACTTATTGGACAATGTGGACTTACTATGCAGCAGTGGAAAGATAGGGAAGTTCTTGAGATAGGCTATATTTTTCAACGGCGATATTGGCATAAAGGTTATGCTATAGAAGCCGCTAAAGCGTGCAAAAAATACGCTTTTGATATATTAAACGCTGATGAGGTTTGTTCCATTATCAGAGATACGAATATTGCCTCTCAGAATGTGGCTGTAAGAAATGGCATGGTTGTGGCTGATAGTTGGACGAAACATTATCGAGGTGTGGATATGCCTCATTTTCGTTACGTTGTCTATTCGTAATTTTAATAAATCAACAATTTAAGGTTCATTTTGATAATTGTTTACGATTGCTGTTTGTTTTTTTGTTCTGTTAAAATATCTTATAGTGTATGTTTGTAAACGCAGATGGAAAAAGGGTAAGATTTAATTGTTGTTTGACAAAATTGATGAATTATTTTATAATTTACATATATAATATGTTAAAAACATACATAAGTATTTTTACTGTTATAAAGGATGCTTTATGATATTTATAGTCAATAAAATTTAAAAGAAGCAAAAAACATTTTATTTGCATGGCTTGCAAATTGCTTATTGGGCAGTTGACTATATTGAGAGAGCTACTTTCGCAAAAGAATTTGAAAAGTGTTTTGATTTTAAAGTTTATGGAAATGATGAATGGAAAAAGTATGTTAATTGTTATGAGGGGGTTGCCGAGCATTTTAATCAGATGCCCGATATTTTTAACCGTTCTAAAATTAATCTTAATATTGTGAGAACATATGTTTAGTCAGGACTTCCAATGAGGGTGTTTGATATTTTGGGTTCGTGGGGATTTTTACTTTCAAATTATAAAGAGGAGCTTGTTGAATATTTTGATGATAGGGTCGATATAGCTGTTTTTTATAGTATGGAAGAAGCGGTTGAGCTTACGGGTACTATTTGAGGAATGATGAGCTTAGATATAAAATGATTGAAAGGGCTTATAATAAAGTTAAAAAGTTTCATACTTACGAGGACAGAATAAAAGAAATGCTTAAAATTATATTTGGGTAAATAAAAAATAAATTTAAAAAGACGTAATTGTTATTTTGAGGGAAATTGATTTCACTAATAAGTTTATAGTGTATTTGAAAATTGCGCTCTAACGAAAAGTATAAAAAATAATTTATAGGAGTGTTAAATATATGGCTATGTTTGAAAAAGCGACGGAAGAAGACATAGATGAGAATCCAGTTGAGGGATTTAATATTATTCTTGAGAGAGCTAAGGATAACAACTTTACCTGTAAGGTTATAAAAGGAGATAAAAAAATATATTTATACTCAAAATATTATCCTAAGAAAAGTTTAATAAACCAAAAAATTTATGATACTGATTACATAGTACTGGGACTTGGTCTTGGTTATGAAATATCTGAGATTTTGGAAAAGACAAAAGGAACGATTTATGTTATTGATTATGATAGGTCTTTTTATAATGTTATAAAAGAAGAAACTGAGCTTAGCTCGATTTTAAGTGATAGCAGAGTTAAATTTTTGTTTGGGGATGAGTATAAAAAATTTGATTTTGGAGTAAATTTTAATTTTTATATTCTGGAGAGGATTATTTCTTTTAATTTTGAGTTTTTTAAAGCCGTCATTGATTTTTGTAAAATAAATAATATTATAAAACATAATAAAAAGGTTGTGTGTTTTAAGCATATTACTATAGCTAACGATTGTATGGACGCTTTTTCCAATTTAGGTTTTGATGTCTCCGCTTTGGATTTGTATGATTTTAAAAGTACAAGCGTTTTGGAGAAGTGTCTCGCCGATATGGGAGCGGATATATTATTTTCAGTAAATTATAATCCCTATATTTCTCATATAAGTAAAGCTTTAAATATATATTATATATCACTGACTGTTGATACGCCGTGTTATCCGTTATATTATGAAAAACCCGATAATAATAAGGAATTTATTTTTGTGTTTGAAAGAGCGGTAGCTAATTATTTAAGAGAACGGGGCCTTAAAAATGTTTTTCATATGCCGGTGGCTGTTAATACGACAAGAATAAAGAAAAAAATACAAAAAAATAATTTTATAGCCGATGTATCTTTTGTGGGAGGGCTGACAGTAAGTGAGATAAGAAAAGATTTGCTGTCTGAGCTAAGTGAGGAAACTGTTTCGGAAATTAAGGAAATAATAGAAAAACAAAGTAAATGTATAGATAAATATATTGTGAAAGAGCTTGTTACAGACAAACTCAGCGAGAAAATATTAAGAGAGTCAGGGCTTGAGATAATAGACAGGGATTTAATAGTTCATATTCCTCTTAAAGAGATAATGGCTTTTTTAATAGACCGTGAACAGATTTATATAGAAAGGTCACGTTTTGCTAAAGAATTTGAGAAGTACTTTGATTTTAAGGTTTACGGAAACGATGAATGGAAAAAATATGTTAATTGTTATGAGGGATTTGCCGAGCATTTTGAGCAAATGCCCGATGTTTT
>CANOGI010000076.1 GCA_947565475.1 uncultured Eubacteriaceae bacterium | reverse complement strand
ACTCTTGTAGTTGGGGGGAGCGCGAGCCAGGTCGCGAGGGTGAGCGGCAAAACGAAGTTTTGCGACCAGCCTCCCGCTGAATACAAAGGCGAATACTTTCGCCGTTGGTTACGAGAATTTTTGTTATAAAAAAATTCGAGTAGTCTTGACTTTTATATAGATTTCTATAAGCAAAATGATTTTTTCTTTTTGCTTTTTTTGAGTCAGCTATAGTATATTTCAAGGGAAAGACCGGTTTTGTTTTTTGGAAAGGAGTTTTTGTTATGGTTAGGATTATTAAAAAGGACGGGACTTTAGAGGATTTTGATGAGAATAAGATTATCGCCGCGGTTACTAAGTCCGCCAACAGGGTTATGTACAAGTTTAAAAAGTCCGAAACCGATATGATATGTGAGTTTATAAGGCGTAAAATTTCTGAAAACGGATTTTCGGACGTTCCTATTCAGACTATGCACAATTTAGTTGAAAGCGCCCTTGAGGCGGTTGAACCAAAAGTAGCCAAAAGCTATAAAGATTATAGAAATTATAAAAAAGACTTTGTCCATATGCTTGACGACGTTTATCAAAAGGCTCAGTCAATTATGTATATAGGGGACAAGGAAAACAGCAATACGGACAGCGCTCTTGTGGCTACAAAAAGGAGCCTTATATACAATCATTTAAACAAGGAGCTTTATCAGAAATTCTTTTTAACCACTGATGAGCTGCAAGCCTGCAAGGACGGATATATTTATATACACGATATGGCCTCAAGGCGAGATACTATGAATTGCTGTCTGTTTGATATGGAAAACGTTTTAAGGGGCGGTTTTGAGATGGGCAATCTCTGGTATAACGAGCCGAAAACCCTTAAGGTGGCTTTTGACGTTATAGGCGATATTGTACTCTCAACGGCGGCGCAGCAATACGGCGGGTTTACCGTTCCGGAGATAGACAAGATTCTTGAGCCATACGCGGAGAAGAGTTTTAAAAAATATTATGATGATATTTTAGATGTTATTAAACACTGTAAAGGTTATGACATATCGGAGGACGACCGCGATTATGCTAAAATTAAGGCGGAGAAAAAAGTTAAGAGGGAATTTGAGCAGGGATTCCAGGGGATTGAGTATAAGCTTAATTCAGTCGGCTCGTCAAGAGGTGATTATCCCTTTATAACAATAACGCTGGGACTTGGCAAGTCAAAATTCGCTAAAATGGCGTCGATTACGGCTTTGGAGGTACACAAGAACGGGCAGGGAAAAAGCGACTGTAAAAAACCAGTGCTTTTTCCTAAAATAGTTTTCCTCTACGACGAGAAGCTTCACGGAGAGGGCGGCGAGCTTGAGGACGTTTTTAACGCCGGCATAGAGTGCTCAAGATATACTATGTATCCCGACTGGCTGAGCTTATCCGGCGACAGCTATGTGGCGAGGGCTTATCAGAAGTACGGTGTTGTTATAAGTCCCATGGGCTGCCGGGCGTTTTTATCCCTTTGGTTTGAGCGTGGGGGAATGAGCCCCGCTGACGAGAATGACAAGCCTGTTATTGTAGGCAGATGGAACGCCGGAGCCATATCCCTGCACTTACCAATGATTTTGGCGAAATCGAGAGCCGAGAGCAGGGATTTTTATGAGGTTTTGGACTATTATCTTGAGATGATAAGAAATTTACACATAAGGACTATTGAGTATTTGGGTGAGATGAAAGCTTCTACAAATCCTCTCGCTTACTGTGAGGGAGGATTTTACGGCGGGCATCTTAAACCCAATGAGAAAATACGACCTCTTTTAAAATATGTTACGGTTTCTTTCGGGATTACCGCCCTTAACGAACTTCAAAGGCTATATAACAAAAAATCCATAGCGGAGGACGGACAATTCGCTTTGGAGGTTATGGAATATATAAACAAGAAAACAGACGAGTTTAAGAAAGAGGACGGTGTTTTATACGCTATATACGGAACACCCGCTGAGAGTTTATGCGGTTTGCAGGTGACTCAGTTTAGAAAAAAATACGGCATTATTCCGAATGTTTCGGATAGGGAATATGTCAGCAATTCTTTTCACTGTCATGTGTCCGAGGACATTTCTCCCATTAAAAAACAAGACCTTGAAAAGAGATTTTGGGACTTACTCAACGGGGGGAAAATACAATATGTTAAATACCCCATAAGCTATAACAGAGAAGCTGTTAAAACTCTTGTGAGAAGGGCTATGAAAATGGGATTTTATGAGGGAGTGAATTTATCTCTCGCATACTGTGACGACTGCGGCCATCAGGAGTTATCTATGGATATATGTCCAAAGTGCGGAAGCTCTAACCTTACGAAAATAGACAGAATGAACGGGTATTTAAGTTATTCGAGGGTACACGGGGACACAAGGCTCAACGCCGCTAAAATGGCTGAAATCAGAGACAGAAAGAGTATGTAGAAATGTAGATACTGATTTTTTAAGTAGTCATGAAAGGTTTCAGACTAAAAAATTATATGACAGTTAAAAAAATAGCAAACTTAGTTTAAAGAAGTTTTTTACTTGATAAGGAAGGATTTTTTAATGAGATACCATAATATTACAAAGGATGATATGCTTAACGGGTTTGGTCTTAGAGTGGTTTTATGGGTTTCGGGATGTGAGCACAGATGCGGAGGCTGTCACAACCCGATTACATGGAATCCAGACGACGGTCTTTTATTTGACGAGTCGGCGAAAGCGGAAATTTTTAAGGAGCTTGGCAGAGACTATATAAACGGAATCACGCTAAGCGGGGGTGACCCGCTTTTTATCCGAAACAGGGAATGTATAGGCGGGCTTATATCAGATATAAAAGAAAAATTTCCGGAAAAGACAATCTGGCTTTACACGGGGTATATTTGGGAGAACATCAACACTTTGGATTTTATTCCAAAAATCGATGTTATTGTGGACGGGAAGTTTATTGAGGAGTTTAAGGACAATTCTATTCACTGGAGAGGGTCGTCGAACCAAAGAGTTATCGACGTTAAGAAAACTATTAAAAGGTCTGAGGTCGTACTTGTTAAAGAAGAGTGATTTTTCAGTGAGAGGATAAAAAGGGGAAAAGAGAAAAAAGACCCTGTTAGAAATTTTTAGAAAGATTGAAAACAGTCTTTTAAAAATTTCTAATAGGGTCTTTTTTGGTGGAATATCGCTCTATTTATAGTCAATCAACTTAAAAATTTGACAAGTTCTGTAGAAGTTTATGATTAATGAAAAATTTTCCTATCGTAAGAAGATTTTAACTGACAAAGGAAGTCCCCCGATTTTTAAGCGGGGGGACTTACTCTTGTATTCAGAGAGAGCGTAAGCTAGGTTGCGAGAGCGACCAGCCTCCCGCTGAATACAAAGGCGAATATTTTCACCGTGGTTACGAGAATTTTTATTATACAAAAATTCGAGTAGTCTTGACACCTCAAAAACGCCCTAAAAGATTGAGACATTGAGAATTTGCCTCAAATTCATCAAATTTATCTATTATAAAGCGAGACAAGGTAGGCGAGACCGGAAGCCTTGTCATCGGTCAGGCTTCCCTCTTTAAAGCGGAACTGCCAATTTCCTCCCGGGATTCCCGGCGTATTCATTCTCGCTTGAGAATCAAGGCAAAGAATATCTTGAAGCGGTATTATAGCCGTTTCGGCGACACTTGAGTAAGCGTAGCGGATTAAATCCCAAGCTATATCGTTTCCTGATATATTTAAAAGACGGCGGACACGGTCTTTTGACAAATCATCTATACTATTATACCAGCCTATTGTGGTGTCATTATCGTGAGTTCCCGTGTATACTATGAAATTTGTGCTTGAGTAATTATGAGCTAAATACTCATTTCCGGGATTTCCGTCGAAAGCGAACTGAAGAATTTTCATTCCGGGGTATCCTAATTTATCACGGAGAATTAAAACTTCCTCATTTAAGTCCCCTAAATCCTCGGCGATTATTGAGACGTTAGGTATATTTTTCTCTATTACGGCGAAAAAGTCTGCGCCGGGACCTTTCTCCCACTTGCCAGTAGCCGCCGTCTCAGAGCCATAAGGTATTGACCAATAGGAGTCGAAAGCCCTAAAGTGGTCTATTCTCACGGTATCAACAAGGTGCAGGATATTTTTTATACGTTTAGTCCACCAAGAGTAATTAGTGCTTTTATGTACGCTCCAATCGTAAAGAGGATTGCCCCAGAGCTGTCCCGTTTCGCTGAAGTAATCAGGTGGAACGCCGGCAACCTCTTTAGGATAGCCTTTGGCGTCGATTTTAAAAAGTTTGGGATTACTCCATGTGTCAGCGCTATCGGCGGCGACAAATATAGGAATGTCCCCGATTATCTCTATATCATTTTTATTTGCGAGGTTTTTAATTTTATGCCACTGCTCACTGAATTTATATTGAAGAAACTTATAAAAATTTATCTCATTTTTAAGCTTTCTTGTCCATTTCTCAAGAGCCGCTTTTTTTCTGCACGCTATGTCCTCCGGCCAAGAATTCCAGCTTGCCCCATAAAAACAATCGTTTATAAGGTTTTCGTCCATTGTTTTCTCATTAGCTTTTTTATACGCTTTATACTCAGGGGTTTCCCACGTGTTTTTTCTTTCCTCTATAAAGTGATTTTTTAAAGAAATGAAAAGACAGTAGTCATCAAGCCACGATTCATTTTTTTTACAGAAATTATTATAATCGGAAATAACTTTTTTATTTTTTACATTTTTAAATTTATTATAAGCTTTTCTATAGAGGGCGTATTTAAAATCAATTACTTTTCCATACTCTACTTTTTCATCAGAAAACCCGGGGATTTCCCCTATATCTTTCTCATCAAGAAGATTATCGTCGATTAACCTATCGACGCTTATCATAAGAGGATTTCCGGCGAAAGCCGAAAAGCTTTGATACGGCGAGTCCCCGAAGCAGGTGTGCCCCAAGGGTAAAATCTGCCACACCTTTTGTTCGGCCTTTTTTAAAAAGCTAATGAAGTCTTCGGCGGATTTGCCGAGATCCCCTATTCCGTATTTTGACGGCAGACTCGTTGGGTGAAGAAGTATGCCGCTTTTTCTTTTTGACATTTTTACCACTTCCTTATAAAATTATTAACCGCTTACTTTATTATATATTGTATTGGGAAAGATTACAAGGAGTTATTTCAAATTACAGTCAATCAGCGTCAAGACTACTTAAATTTTTGTAACAGACGGAGAGAGTATTCGCCTCAGTGTGTCAAAGAGAGGTTGGCGACTTGATTTATAGTCAAATCAGAGGGCCCAAAATATTTTTAGGCGGTTTGGCTACAAGTCGTTTTTTGGGGGAAAAAGGGGAATTATAGAAGATGAGAGGACAATTTAAACAAATAGGGAAATTTTATTAATATTTAAAAGCGACAAGATGATATAGCGGATATTCTTATAAAGATGAATATAAGACATTAGTTGTGCAAGGTGTACAGAATGTGAGATAAGAATATTCGGCAGGCGGTTTTTGAAAATGGTATTGACTTATGTAAGTATTGATTGTATAATGATACCAATGAAACAAAAGAAAGCTAATAGATGAAAACTTTATAACATATTTAAAAGTTAAGGCGGGCTCAGGGAGATTAAGAAAAAAGAATTTAACCGAGTTTGTTTTTTTGATTTTTAAGCTTTAGGCGGATTTAATAACCGTTTATGGAGGGTTTAAACAGATTTTAAAAAATTTTTAAAAATACTGTTAAGTTTTCAAAAAGCGGAGCCGATATAATTATTGTAAGGCGATAAGAAAAGAAAAAAATAAAAAATTTTAAAAAATGTGTTAAGTATTTTAAAAATTCGCCGATATAGTTATTAAGAAAGTTTTTCAATACTTCGTGAGAGCGGAGGTACATAATAAAAGATAAAGCAAAATACTTTAATTTTTCCTGTTTTAAATGGGGTGGTAATATTGAAAAAGATTTTAGCGGTTTTAGCCGTTATTTTGAGCGCTACTTGTTTTTACACATTCTCTTACGGAGAGGAAAAGAAAGACGACATTGTTATTAAATTAGGAAATGAACTTACTTTAACTCCGTATAAGAATTTCAGAAATGAGGGGCAAATCTCAAGTGAGAAAGCTGTGATTGAGAATTTAAAAGATATTCCCCAGCCTATTTATATTGAGCTTATTGATACGGATGGTTCTGATATTGAGCTTAGAGACGTTTCTGTAATATCAAATGATTTTGGGGAAGAAAAAGTAGCTTTCGTTCATCTTTTGAACGTGAATACAGGCGAAAAGACGCTTATATACAATGTAGGCGAGAAAATAGAAGTAGGAACAGTAAATCCCGGAGAAACAGCCGTATACAAAATATGCGGAGAGCTTAATATGGGAGCGAACTGGGAGTGCGGCGGACACCTTTCATTGAACATTAATATTCAAGTGGGTGAGGAAGAAGCGGACAGCGAGGAAAGTTCCGAATATATTGAGGACGTTAGCTTTATAGAGGACGAGGAAAGCAGTGAGAGCGTATCCTATGAAGATAACGCGGGAGAGTTTAATAGTGACAATAAAGACAACTCTAACAAATCTGAGGGAGACGGAACGCCTGACGGCGACGTTACCACAGAGCAGGGTGCTTTAGGCGAGGAAGATGACGCCGAAGTTTCATCTGATGTTTTGGATGAAGAGGAAGCACCTAAAGAAGATGATGACAAATCAGAGGAAACACCGGATTTTGCCGAAGAGGAAAACCCGGCGGAGGAACCTGATGAGAATTTAAACACTGACTCAGAGGGGGTTTCCGATGAGGAGGTAAATGACGAATCAGTAGACAGTTCAGGCGACTTGGAGGATTCAGGGACAGACGACTCAGGTGAGTTGGATGACATGGGTTTTGATGAGTCGGATATGACAGACAGTGAAGAGATAGGAGATTAAATTATGAGTGAAAATGGTTCAATGAATCAAAATGAGAATCCGAATAATGAGGATTTAAACAAAGACAATCAAGTTAATCAAGCTAATTCCCCGTCAAACGGCGGGAAATCAAATAAAGGTGTTATTATAGCTTTAGTGGCGGTTATCGTCGTGTTAGTTGTCGGAGGCGGGGCTTTCGGTATATGGATGCTGTATAACAAAGACAGCGGATATGACCCGAACGCTGTTGTGGGAATAAAACAAGACCCCAACATATTCTTTGACGACAACAGCAAAGAGGAAGAAGAGTATTTGAAGAGCAGAGTAAAGAACATAAATGTTACTATGAACACAGTAGTAAGCACAAGAAAGACAGAAGACGGCAAGGTTATGGCTCTTGTTAATCTTAATAACAAGAATGACTTCCAATATAAGGTGGAGTTTCTTTTGCCAGGTGATGACGGCAACAAGCTTATCGCTGAAACAGGTCTTGTACCGGCGGGAGCTAAAGTGCCAGAGGTAGAAATTAAAGAGGAGCTCGCTCCGGGAGAGTATGAAGTCAGCGCGATTTTTTACGCTATAAGTGCCGAAGACAATCAAACGGATTTAGGCTCAGTAGGTACGCTTATTACTCTTAGAATATAATTTATAATTCTTTATAAGTAAATAAACACAAAATACAGGGTTATATACAAATTATATATTGTATTATTGTGTTATTTAATAAATAAAACAAAAAACTTAATTCAAGGAGGAATTGTTATGGAAAGAAAATTAAAAAGAATCGCAGGCGTAGCAATGGCTGCGGCTATGGTAGCAGCAGGCTCAACAGCTATTTTCGCTAAAGACATGGGCTGGGATATTTCCGGAGAGGTTGACGCAAGTTCTGTAACAATCAGCGCTGACTTACCTACAGGCGCAACCTTAACAATCAAACCATATGGAAAAACTCAGATTTCAACAGGCGTTGGAAATTATTTCGAGAGTGGTTTTGACTATGCTGACGTTGGAGACGCTGTAAGCTATAAAACAAGTATCGCAGGATATGTAGCTACAGTTAAAACAAAAGGCGAGAACGCTCCAGTTTATCTTAAAGACACAACTTGGGTTGGTACTACAAAACAAGTAAATGTTAAAATTCAGATAGGAAAACCTGTTTATAAAGATCAAGCAAAAGCTACAGCTGGTGGCGCAACTATAACTACAGCTACAGAAGAAGTTATGCTAGACGGTTTGACAACAGCTTTAACTACTGACAAAGATAAAGAGGATGCATGGGTAAGCCAATTCCCAGATGCTTCAGTTAAGAGTGTAGTTGTAGAGAGAGCATCAGACGCAGCATATGACGCAGCAAACGCTCCAGAGGAGTATACAAAAGTTACAGCCGCAGCTGCTGACGTAGTTCAGCTTCAACCTGGTATGGCACTTCCTATCAGAATTACAGGAAGCATGAACCCAGACGCAGCTTGGGAAGCAGGAGATGGTATTGGTATAACTCCTATCTTCAAACTTGCTCCAGACGCAGCTAGCACAGCAACAACTCCAAGTTCAAACTCTTAATTTTATTAGTTTGTATAAAGAGCAGACTCAAATTAAAAATTTCAATAAAAAAGACGGAGCCGAGAAATCGGCTCTGTTTTTTTGTTTTTATACTATATGTCTTTATTCGATTCTTTAAAAATACACATTTTTTTAATATTTATAGTGAAAGAACTTTAATAAAGGAGAAAAATATTTTACGTCCGCTCGCGGTAAAAGTCGGTCAGAGAATTGTGAAGCACTTTGAAAAAAGCAAAATGCCTTTCGCTAAACCATTAAATAAAATATTTTTTTATTAGACTTCTTACGAAACTTCACGTTTATAGAAGTAACGACTGAAAAAAATATTTAATTTAATGCTTCTTTACGCTTTCGGCATTTAAAAAAGCAAAATGCCTTTCGCTAAACCATTAAATAAAATATTTTTTTTATTGAATAGTCATAATTTTGTAGTTTCGAAAGAAGTCTATTGAATAGTCATAATTTTATAATTTCGAAAGAAGTCTTATATAAAACACGCAAATCAATTTTCAAAAAATTTTTAATTTCTTAGACCCTTTTTCTATCGCAAAAAGGGTCCAAACCCCCAAAAATGCTCTTGAAGTATTAAAACCTTGAGGCTCTGCCTCAAACTCCGC
>CANOGI010000075.1 GCA_947565475.1 uncultured Eubacteriaceae bacterium | reverse complement strand
TTACGATATATAGGAGAACATACGCACAAAGTGTACGCTCTCGGCGACAGGGTAAAGGTTAAGCTTGTGAAAGTCGATTTATAAGAGAGAAACCTTAATTTTGAGTTCGAGGAAAATGATAAGTCAAATTGACAGATATTTTTATAGTGAAACAACTTGAAAATAAGTAAAGTAAGGCGGGCTAAAAATGATTTTCAGCTTTTTATATAAGTGGTTACGCAATCTATATGGACTTAATTATTCTTTAAGCATTTGACTATGGATATTATTTATGAGTTTTTGGTGTTTTTAAGGAGGAATAACAGTAATGCTTTCTAAAATAATTTCCGGCGCCCTTACGGGAATAGACGGATATATAGTTGAGACGGAAGTGGACATAAGTTCAGGGCTTCCTTGCTTTGAAATTGTTGGTCTTCCAGACTCCGCCGTTAAAGAATCTAAAGAACGGGTAAGAACCGCTATTAAAAACTCAGGCTTTATTTTTCCCGTTAAAAGAATTACAGTTAATCTTGCCCCCGCTAATACAAGAAAAGAGGGTCCGTCATTTGATTTACCTATAGCTATTGGAATTTTAACTTGTATTGGCGTGATTAATAATGACAAAATAAAAGATATATTTTTTGCCGGCGAGGTCTCTTTAGACGGCCTTATTAAGCCTGTTTCAGGAATTTTCCCTCTTATCTCCGGCGCTTTTGAGAACAATGTGAGAAAATGCGTAGTACCTTTAGCGAATGCCGAGGAAGCGGCCTTGGTGAAAGGAATGGAAGTAATCGGTGTGAGAACTCTTAATGAGGCTGTGGATTATTTTAATGGAAAAAAAGATATACCTCCCACAGTTATTAATTTTGATGAGCTTTTCTCAAACGGCGGTGATTCTTACGAGTTTGACTTCGCTGACGTTAAGGGGCAGGATAATGTAAAACGGGCTTTGGAAATTGCGGCGGCGGGGCTACATAATATTTTAATTATAGGACCTCCTGGGGCGGGGAAGACCATGATGACGAAAAGGCTTCCGTCGATTTTGCCGGACCTTACTTTTAAAGAGAGTATGGAAATTACTAAAATATACAGTGTTTCGGGACTTCTTGGAGATAAAAACTCTCTTGTGAAAACAAGACCTTTCAGAGCGCCTCATCATACCATTTCAAACTCAGCTATGGTGGGAGGGGGACGTGTGCCTAAACCAGGAGAAGTAAGTCTCTCTCACAACGGGGTTCTATTTCTTGACGAGCTTCCGGAGTTTAACAGGAACGTACTTGAGGAATTACGTCAGCCCCTTGAGGACAGAAAGGTTACAATTTCACGAGTAAACGGGACAATGACTTTTCCTGCTAATTTAATGGTCGCCGCGTCTATGAACCCCTGTCCATGCGGATATTATGGATATTCCGATAAATGTGAGTGTTCGCAGAGTTCGGTGAGGAAATATCTTGGAAAAATAAGCGGGCCTCTCTTGGACAGGCTTGATATTCAGGTGGAGGCGTCTGCCGTTGATTATGATGATTTAAGTGTTAACGTGAAGTCAGAAAGCTCGTCGGATATAAAAAAAAGAGTGGTTGCCGCTCATGAGATACAAAAAGAACGATATAAAAATGAGAATATTTATTTTAATTCCGCTTTGTCCGCGGCTCAGATTGAGAAATACTGTGAACTTGGGAAAACGGAGCGTGAAATAATTAAAAACGCTTTTGAGCGTCTTAATTTAAGCGCCAGGGCATATCATAAAATATTAAAAATTTCAAGAACTATAGCTGACCTTGCCGGAAGTGAGAAAATAGATGTTTCTCACATTGCTGAGGCTATTCAGCTTAGAAATCTTGACAGAAAATTTATAAAATAAAGGGTGGTTTTATTATGTATACCGAAAATGATTATTTAATGTGGCTTTCATGTATTATAAATATCGGTACAGATAAGAAAAATTGCCTTTTGGATTATTTTGGTGAGGCGAAAGAAATATGGAACGCTGACAGAGACGAGATTTTAAACGTATTGAAGAATATAAAAGAAGATTGTTTACATACAATGTTTAAAACCAAAGATGACAAACTTATGGAAAAAAGAATCTGCGAGCTTGATAGGGCGGGAATAAAATTTATAGGGATTTCCGAAAATAATTATCCTCAAAAGCTCAGGGAAATTCATCAGCCCCCGATAGGTCTTTATGTTTTGGGAAAGCTTCCTGATTTTAGTGTGCCTTCGGTGAGTATCGTGGGTATGAGAAAACGCTCTGTGTATGGGGCTGACGTTACTTATAAATTAGCCAAAGAACTTACTGAAAATGGATTTATTATAATAAGCGGAATGGCGGAAGGTATAGACAGCGACGCCCACAGAGGTGCTTTGGACGGAAACGGTATAACGGCGGCTGTACTTGGAAACGGCGTTGATATTTGTTATCCGGAATTTAACGGCAAGCTTAGGGAAAGAATAATAGAAAACGGATGTCTTATCAGTGAGTATCCGCCTGGGACAAGACCGAAACCCTATTTTTTTCCGATAAGGAACAGAATTATTAGCGGCTTGTCCGACGCTGTGGTTGTAACCGAGGCGAAAGGGCGCAGCGGGTCTCTTATTACTGTAAGTCACGCTCTTGAGCAGGGAAAAGATGTTTTTGCCGTTCCAGGAAATATTACGAGCGACAGAAGCGAGGGTACAAATGAACTTATTAAACAAGGAGCTTATGTATTGACAAAAACGGGGGACATTTTAGAGGTTTTTGGAATAGAACAAAATGAGGATAATAAAATTAATAGTAAAAAAATTATTCAAACTCTTGCAACCGATGAAAAATTAGTATATGATTGTATATGCTCAGAACCGATTTCAGTTGACGAATTGTTCATAAAAACGGGGAAGCAATTGAGCAATCTCCAGTATATATTGACTATGCTTGAGATTAAAGGCATTATCAGAAAGATTTCCGGTCAGAAATATATAAGGAGTTATTGATTTATAGTTCAATTAATAAAGAATTTTTAAATATTTGTTTAAGGGGAATTTTTAGTGTTAAAAAAATTTTCAGAGAATAAAATTTTGCCAATATTATTTTTAGAAAGTATTTGTAGTAATTCCAGTATGCTAATAAAGACAAAAAATTGTTTTTCATTGAAATTTTTTGGATTGATAGGCAATTATCATTACACTTTTGATGTTTGCTAATCAAACACTTTTTAAATTGGAATTGCTGTAGTATGAATAATTTAGAATGTGTCTGAAAACTTTTAGTTTGTTGTAATTGTATAAATGACTATTTTAATAAAAGTATAATTTTTTTTGGGCTGATAAACTATTTAAAAAATTATAAAAAATGAATAGGCTTCAATTTTTTTATTTTTTGTGATTTTTGGGGTATATTTTAGTTTTCAGATGTTCCGCAAGGAAAATAAAAAATTATTTTTCAAAATTTTAAAATAAAAAAAGTTTAGAATAAACAGGAGGGTTTATTTATGAGTGCCGTAAAAGAAAAAGATGCACTTATTGCTGAAGGCGATTCTAGAAAAGCAAAAACAAAGACAAAAGAGAAAACTAAAAAAAATCTTGTTATTGTTGAATCTCCGGCTAAGGCCAAAACTCTTAAAAAATTTTTGGGAAACAATTATAAAATAGAAGCGTCTATGGGGCATATAAGAGATTTTCCCAAAAGTGAAATGGGTATTAATTTTGAAAATGATTTTGAGCCGAAATATATAACTATAAGGGGAAAAGGCGAACTTTTGGCGAAGCTTAGAAAAGAAGTTAAAAACGCAAACAAAGTATACCTCGCTACTGACCCTGATCGTGAGGGAGAAGCTATAAGCTGGCATCTTTTATACGCTCTTAAACTTGATGAGGAAAAGGCGTTTCGTATTACTTTTAATGAGATTACCAAAAACGCCGTTAAAAGGTCTATAAAAGAAGCGAGAGACATTGATATGGATTTGGTAAACGCTCAGCAAGCGAGAAGAACTTTGGACAGAATTGTAGGATATAAAATGAGCCCTCTTTTATGGAAAAAAGTAAAAAAGGGTTTAAGCGCCGGACGAGTTCAGTCTGTCGCTTTACGTCTTATATGCGACAGAGACGAGGAAATAGAGAATTTTATTCCAGAGGAGTATTGGACTATTCAGGGAAGTCTCAAAAACAAAAATGGTAAAAAATTCAAGGTAAGATTTTATGGCAAAAATAATAAAAAGCTTGAACTCCACTCAAAAGAGGAAGCGGATGAGATTCTTAATGGAATAAATGGTTATGACTTTATTGTAGACGAGGTAAAAAGGGGTTCAAGAGTAAAAAATCCGGGGGCGCCGTTTACGACCAGCACTCTTCAGCAGGAAGCGTCTAAAATTTTAGGATTTGCCTCAAACAAAACTATGAGAGTCGCCCAGCAACTTTACGAGGGCGTTGATATTAAAGGAGAAGGAACGGTCGGTATTGTTTCTTATATACGTACGGACTCCGTAAGGATTTCCGACGAGGCCTATGAGGACGCTAAGAGCTATATCCTATCTAATTTTGATGAAAATTATATGGAAAAAGAGAGAAAGCAGTATAAGGTTGGAGGGAGAGCTCAAGACGCTCACGAGGCTATTCGTCCTACATCATCTATGAGAACTCCCAATTCTATAAAAGAATCACTTACCGGAGAGCAGTTTAAACTTTATAAGCTTATTTGGGAAAGATTTATAGCGAGTCAAATGGCTCCCGCCGTATATACGACTATGTCGGTTAAATTAAGCGCTAACGGATATTCTTTTAGGGCAAGCGGTTCTGTGCTTAAATTTGACGGGTATTTGGCGGTATATAAAAAGAACGAGGAAAAAGAGGAAGAGATTATTATGCCGGAAGTTGAGGAAAATGAGGTTGTAAAAAACGAGTCTATCGTAGGGGAACAGCATTTTACTCAACCACCCGCAAGATATACAGAGGCTATGCTTATTAAAACTCTTGAGGAAATTGGGGTAGGACGACCGAGCACGTACGCTCCGACTATAAGCACGATTACTGCCAGAGGTTATGTTACAAAGGAAAATAAAGTTTTTTATAAAACAGAACTTGGCGAGATAGTAAACGATATTGTAAAAAATAATTTTGAAAATGTTATTAACGTGGACTTTACCGCCGATATGGAAAAAAAGCTTGACGAGGTTGAGGAGGGAAAAGTCGAGTGGAAAGAAGTTATACGTGAGTTTTATCCGCCTTTTGAGAAAATGATTGAAACTGCCGAGGAAAAAATTGACGCTGTTGAGATTGAGGATGAGAAAACTGATATTATTTGTGAGAACTGCGGCAGAAATATGGTTATAAAATATGGAAGATTTGGTAAATTTTTAGCTTGTCCGGGTTTTCCGGAGTGCAGAAATACCAAGCCCTTTTATGAAGATGCCGGCGTTAAATGTCCGGACTGCGGAGGGAAAGTTTTTATTAAAAAAACAAAAAAGGGGAGAAAGTATTATGGCTGTGAGAATTCCCCTGAGTGCGAGTTTATGTCATGGAATAAGCCTACGGGGGATAAATGCCCCGAATGCGGAAGCTATTTGGTGGAGAAAGGAACGAAAAAGGTAAGAATAGCTTGCTCAAACTCTGAATGTGGATATAGTGTAGAAAAGACCGACGAAGAAAAAACGGAGGATTAATTATGGATGGTTTAATTTTATCCCTTGATAAAATTTTAAAAAATATTCGCGGTTCTTTTTTAGAAAAAGATATTTTTGACAGTGTTTTTTCTACTGTTTCAGATATGTTTAATATTGATATTATTTTTGTGGATTTTAGAAACAATGTTATAAAAAAATCAAAACATGAAGAGATAAATTCTTCTTGTTTTGATTTTAAAAAAATATCTGCTAATACATTTGACGAAATTATTAACCATATAACAGAAAAAAAATATTCAGAGTATTATGTGAAAAATTTTTATGGCATTATTATTCCTGTTGTTTTCACTAACAGAAACATGGGAGCTTTATTTATTTATTCAAGTGAAGAGTTATCTGAGGAATGCGAGATTTGCCTTAAAAGTGTATGTATGTGGCTTACAGGCATGATTTTTGCCTATGAGAAAGATTTTGAGAAGAAGAAAAATGAAAGCAGAGAAATTATAAGAGGAGCTTTTGGAGCTTTGTCATATTCGGAATTTGAGGCTGTTATCGGAATTTTCAGTGAACTTAAAGGCGACGAGGGGATTTTAGTTATGAAAAAAATTTCAGAGAAAATCAGCGTTACTCGTTCTGTTATTGTGAATGCTCTTAAAAAAATGGAAAGCGCCGGTATTATTGAAAGTCGTTCTTTAGGAATGAAAGGAACTTATATAAAAGTCCTTAACAAAGTTTTTCTTGAGGAAATTGAGAAAATAAAAAAATAATATGGTTATTTATAGTGAACAAACTTAAAAAGTGTAAAAAAATATTTTATGGGACGCATAAACGTTGCTGAGCGATAAGAGAATTGCGTTAGCAATTTACAGGTTGCGCAAATAAAATGATTTTTTGCTTCTTTTAAATTTTGTTCACTATATTATTAACGGTGTATTAAGTCAACCGACTAATGAAAGATTATCGAGAACACTTACTTTTATATTGATCGGGAGTATAAATTTTCATTGAGTATAAAAGTGGAGTTATCTGCCGTAGGTTATGAGTTTTTTGATAATCGTTGTTTATATAGGTTAATAGATCTGTTCAATAATCGGAGCGACAATGCTTGAGAGACTTTTTTATTATATTTTGATTTATTTTTTTGGAATAGGGGTAAAGATGTTATCATTAAAATTCAATTTTGCGCGATAAAAAGTTTTGTCAGTCGGGTGTTATGCAAGGTTATTGAGTGGGTTTGATATAAAATTTGTTTTTTTTCGAAAAAAAATAAAAAAAGTATTGACAACCATTAATTTGTGTGATAGAATATATTTTGTTGTTGGAAGAAAACAGTTTTTATAAAAAATATATGCAGTTGTGGCGGAATTGGCATACGCGCTAGACTAAGGATCTAGTGGTCCTAGACCTTGGGGGTTCGAGTCCCCCCAACTGCATTATATCCGCACGAGTGGCTCAGTGGTAGAGCATCGCCTTGCCAAGGCGAGGGCCGCGGGTTCGAATCCCGTCTCGTGCTTGTATATTATAGGGTTGTCGCCAAGCGGTAAGGCACAGGGTTTTGATCCCTGCATTCGCAGGTTCGAATCCTGCCAGCCCTGCTTTTAATATATTTGTTTGATGGGCTATCGCCAAGCGGTAAGGCAACGGATTCTGATTCCGTCATTCGCAGGTTCGAATCCTGCTAGCCTAGCTTATGTGGGAAGTATCGGTATTTTCTACCGATACTTTTTATTTTTCCCACACTATTCCCACTTTAGTTTTCAATTAAATAAATCATTTAATTTGTCAACTGCTCTTGTTTTTTGTTGCGGCATAATATGAGTATATATTTGTGTTGTTTCTATATCTGAATGTCCTAATAATTTAGAAACTGTTAGTAGTGGAACATCAGCCTCAAATAGCTTTGTCGCGAAAGTATGCCTTAATGTATGAAATTTTTTTTCAGGGATATTAAGGCGCTTTAATATTCTCTTAAATGAACGAAGTAAAGCACGAGCATCTACATATGTACTAAATTTATTTGTAAAGACAAATGCGTTATTATTAAATGTAATATTGTTTTTCTTAAATTTATTCTCTTCTTTAAGTTTATGTTCTTTTAATTTTGGAATTAAAATTGATGGAATTGGAACGGTTCTTAAACTATTTTTTGTTTTTGGTATTTGAATTATTGTTTTTACTTTTCGTATTTCATCATCTGATATTTCTGTTATTGTTTTTAAAGCTTGATTAACGGTTAATTCTTGTTCTGTAAAATTTAAGTCGCACCAACGAAGCCCTAATAATTCACCTTGACGTAAACCAGTTCCTAATGCTAATAAAATAAGCATTTCCCATTGGTGTCCTTTAATGCCCTTTTTTAATATTTCTATTTCATCATTTGTAAAGATTTCAATGATTCTTTTTTTATTTTTTGTTGCGTCACCGGGAATAGTTATTTTTTTACTTATTGGATTTTTTATAATATAGTTTTCATCAACCGCATAATTAAAATAAGATTTTAATAATCTATTTAACACTTCTATACTTGCACTTGTTTTACCATTTTTATAAAGGTTATTATAAAATTTTTGAATTTGCATTGACTTTATTTCAGCGATTAAAATATTGCTGATTTCAGAATTTTTTATATAATTTCTATAAACCGATTCATATCGTTCAAAAGTTGAAGGTTTTATTTTATTTGATACTTTTATTATTTCAAATAGCCAAATATGGAATAAATTTCCAACCGTAATTTTATCAAAATCTAAATTTAATCCTGATTTTAAATTGTTTAAATATTCATCTTTTTTTGTTTCTGCCTCTTTTTTGCTTTTTCCATAAAACTCTTTTCTTATTGGTTTGCCATCTGATTTTTTGCCGATTGTAGCGGTTACTCTGAAATAATTATTTCCATTCTTTTCGTAATTTGTTTTAACTGCCATTTGTATCACTCCTTTTGAATCTTTGAAAATTTTGGGTATAAAAATAAATCCTTTGCAAATTCAAGGATTTTGTGATACAATACAGTTGTTGAGGCTGTACTTGTATCACATTCCTTGAATGTGTAAGGTACTATTTATTTAAACCGTTCCTGTTAGCGCAGGGGCGGTTTTTAATATAAATTTAAGTCACTATGACTGCCTGCTCTAGTCAATAATAATATTAATTTATTTTCTGCAATTTGATGTACAAGAAGCCAATCAGGTGTTATATGGCATTCACGATAACTTGCCCAATTACTTGTTAATGAATGGTCTTTATTTTTAGGGGGCAAAGATTCTCCTCTTTGTAGAGTATTAACTATATCAGCAAGTAAATTCATATTATAACCTCGTTTTTTGCTCGTTTATAATCTTTTTTGAAAATTGTGGTGTAATCTAATGTATATTTATTCATAATCGCTTTCTATCTCCGTTACTATTTCGTTAAAGCTATTATAATGTTTTCTATTGGGGTCATTAGCTATTATTTCGCTTTACATTCTTGCCAAGGTATTTTCATCAGCGAATAAAACAAGAAATGCTTTTAATTTTTCTTCGGGCAACGTATTAATAACGCTTATTGCATAATCTCTTGTAC
>CANOGI010000074.1 GCA_947565475.1 uncultured Eubacteriaceae bacterium | reverse complement strand
GCCAAAGAATATGATGTATTTGAGGATTCTGTTGGAAAAAAAAGAAGCGTTTTATGCAAAAAGGAGATTTTAACAGGAGTTGAAAAAGAGATTTACGCGGTGGATTCTGTTAATTTTCTTGAATTTGAGGTAAGAGGAGACAATATTTATATATGGAACAGTTTTGGCAAATATATAAAAATGGATACAGACGGAAATAATATTGAGACCGATGATTTAAAGGTGCTCAAAAATATGATATATAACGGTAAAAACTATAGTTTACTGAGACGCGAGATTTTAGGTAATGAAATTTTTAAATATTTGTCGGAACAAAAATTTGATTTTTCTTATTTTAATATAAAAGATGATACTATTTATTTAGTGGGTATTGAAAATAATTGGGGAAACGCTATATATAAAGCGAGTGAGGATGGGGAAGGTTTTGTGAAAATTACTGACGGCGATTATATTAGCGATATAAACATAGTAGGAGACTGGATTTTTTACATAAATATAGATAATAATAAAATATATATGGTAAAAATTGACGGAAGCCAAAAGAGTGAAATATCTGATTAATTAAATTAAAGCTGTATTTTACGCTTTTAATGTTAAGGAGGCAATTATGGAGAATTCTTTACCAAAGCATATCGCCATTATTATGGACGGAAACGGAAGGTGGGCAAAAAAAAGATTTATGCCGAGAAGTTTTGGACACAGAGCGGGGGCTCAAACTCTTAATAAACTTCTTAAAGAGGCGGATAAAATAGGAATAGAACATATTACCGTGTACGCTTTCTCAACAGAGAACTGGACACGTCCGAAAGACGAGGTCAACTCTCTTATGAATTTATTAAGAGAGTATATCGACGATTATATTAAAGATAATGAGACAAGCAATATTAAAATTGACTCAATTGGGGATTTGTCACGTTTAGATGAGGATTTGCGGAATAAGATAAATACGCTTAAAGAAATATCTTCCTGCAAAAAAGGGCTGAATCTGCATATAGGACTGAATTACGGCGGTCGTGATGAGATTATAAGAGCTGTAAAAAAAATGTATGGTGAGCTTAAAAGCGGAAGTATCAAGGAATCGGATATTAACGAGGAGCTTTTCTCATCGTATCTTGACACAAATGGTATTCCGGATCCGGAGCTTATTATTCGCACAAGCGGGGAAATGAGGCTTAGTAATTTTCTTCCGTGGCAGTCCACTTATTCGGAGATTTATATCAGCGATAAGCTTTGGCCCGATTTTAATATTAAAGAACTTAACAAAGCTATTGAACATTATAAAAACAGAGACAGACGCTTTGGCGGAAGATAGGAGTTGTTGTTTTTGATTATTCGTACTATATCGGGCATTATTGGTTTGCCTATACTCGCGGTATTTCTTGTTTTGGGAGGAAATTGGCTTAAAGCCGGAATTTTGTTTTTATCACTTTTGGGGCTTTTTGAATTTTATAAAGCTGTTTCAAAAAAAATTATGCCTATTCATATTTTCGGCTTTTTGGCTTCAATACTTTATATTATTTTTCTTGGATTAAAAATTGACAGCGAATATTATTATCTGGGAATTATGATTTTTGTTTTATGCGCTTTTTGCTTTACTGTGTTTATGCATGATAAAATCAATATTTATGACGTGTGTTCCGCTTTAGTCGGTTTTTTTTATATAACACTTATGCTTGGCAATATTTATTTAATAAGGGAAATGGCACACGGCGAGTTTTTCGTATGGCTTATATTTATATCGGCTTTTTGCAGTGACACGGGTGCTTATTTTACAGGTTCGGCCATTGGGAAACATAAACTTACCCCTGTGCTAAGCCCGAAGAAAACATATGAGGGCGCAATTGGCGGTATTTTGTTTACGGCTATTGTATCGGGAGTTTATGGGTATTTTATGTATGCCGTTTGGCAGGTCGGCAGGGAAAATATGTTCTTGTTTTACGCTCTCGCGGGGGCTGTTGGCTCAATTTTTGCCCAGATAGGTGATTTGGCGGCGTCAAGTATTAAAAGATGTGTTGGCATCAAGGATTATGGGAAAATTATGCCCGGCCATGGCGGTGTGCTTGACAGATTTGACAGTGTTTTGTTTACGTCGCCACTTATATATATTTTTATTACCCTTGGAAAGGATGTAATTTTTTGAAAAATATTTCTGTTTTGGGCTCTACAGGCTCTATCGGAACTCAGGCTTTAGAGGTTTGCCGAAATTTAGGGTTTAGGGTTTTGGCGATTACCGCGAATACAAGAATTGATTTGCTTGAAAGACAGATTAGGGAATTTAATCCTGAAATCGCCGTTGTTATGAATGAGAAAAAAGCCATGGAATTAAAAAAGAGAATTAATGGTTTAAAAACGGAAGTTTTGACGGGAATCGAAGGGATTAACCGCGCGGCCGATATTGAAAGTGCTGATATTGTACTTAATTCCCTTGTGGGAAATATAGGTCTTGAGCCAACTTTAACGGCTATAAGAAAGGGTAAAAACATCGCTCTCGCCAATAAGGAGACACTTGTCAGCGCCGGCGAGCTTGTTATGAGAGAGGCGAAAAAATTCGCTGTTAAAATTTTTCCTGTTGACAGTGAGCATTCCGCGATTTTCCAGTGCTTGCGGGGAAATGAGGAAAATAAAATCTCAAAAATTCATTTGACGGCTTCGGGCGGACCTTTCAGGGATTATAAAAGTTTTGACGGAATTACTGTAGAGGAGGCACTTAATCATCCTAATTGGTCAATGGGCAAAAAAATAACTATTGATTCAGCCACTATGATGAATAAAGGGCTTGAGGTTATTGAGGCGAAATGGCTTTTTGATGTGGACTCTGAAAAAATAAATGTGGTGGTCCATCCTCAAAGCGTTATTCATTCTATGGTTGAGTTTGAGGATGGGGCGGTTATCGCCCAGCTTGGAGAGCCTGATATGAGAGTTCCTATTCAATACGCTCTTACTTTTCCTCAAAGGGTAAAAAACGATTTTCCGAAAATAGATTTTTTTAAATACGGGGAACTTACGTTTAAAAAGCCTAATATCAAGCTTTTTAAATGTCTTTCTCTCGCTTTTGACGCCATTAAAACGGGCGGAACTCTGCCGGCGGTATTAAACGGAGCTAATGAGATAGCTGTTGAAGCTTTTCTTAATAAGAAAATTGAGTTTTCCGATATACATAAACTAATAGAAAAAGCAATGAACGCATATAATATAAAATATAATTATGATTTTGACGATGTTTTCGCGGCTGATTTATGGGCGAGAAAATTTACCGAAGAGAGTCTTAAAACTTTGTGACGGCTAATTTAGCTAACTTATGCGCTTTTTAATACAGCGTGAAACGCCGGTAAAAATTTATAAATAATTTTAAAATAGGGGTGGATATGTTTGTCTATAATTATTACAATTCTGATTTTTGGAATAGTTGTTATGATTCATGAGTGGGGGCACTTTATTTCAGCGAAAAAATGCGGGGTGACCGTTGAGGAGTTCGCTATTGGAATGGGTCCTAAACTGTGGAAAAAACAAAAGGGAGAGACACTCTATTCTATCAGATTGTTTCCTATAGGCGGTTTTTGTAAAATGGCTGACGAAGATTGCGAGAATTCAAAAAAAGTAGGGTTTAATGGTATTTCTGTTTGGAAAAGAATGATTATTATTCTCGCGGGAGTTTTTATGAATTTTGTTCTCGCTATATTTATAAACGCTGTTATTATTATGTTTATCGGATACGCGGGAAACACGGTTTCGGAGGTTGAGGCTGAAAGCCCCGCTGAGAAAGCCGGAATTATGGCGGGAGATAAGATAGTCAGTATTAACGATTCGTCAACAAATTTGTTCGACGACATAGCTTTCAATATTTCTCAGAGAAAAAGTGAAAATATTATTGTGGGATATGAGAGAAACGGGGAATATTTTGAGGCAAACGTAAACGTTCCGCAAAAAGAAAAACTTGGTATTATGGTTAACAGAAAAGCCTCGCTATTTGAAAAAGGCTCAGAAGGCCTTGAAAGCGTTGGATTTTTTGATTCTGTGAGAGCGGGATTTTGGAAAGGCGTTTACATGGTAAAGATTACTTTTTACGGAATAGGGCAGTTGTTTACTATGCAGGTGTCTTTAGACGATGTGGCGGGGCCTATAGGTCTTACGTCGGCTGTCGATACGGTATATGAGAAAACTATTCAGGTAAGTATTTGGAACACGGTTATAAGTATGGCGGAAATAGCGGCTTTGTTAAGCGCTAATCTTGGCGTTATGAATCTTTTACCTATTCCAGCTTTAGACGGCGGACGGTTTGTTTTTCTTATTATTGAGGCTATAAGAAGAAAGCCTATTTCTCCTGAGAAAGAAGGCATGATTCATTTCGCGGGTTTCGCGATTTTAATGGCTTTTGGAATTTTAGTGGCTTTTAACGACGTTTTTAAACTGCTTTAAGGGTTAAATGAAGTTTTGTCGTAGTTTGAGAATTTGTGTTTTTAAGTTGTTTTATTATTTATTATAGGTGATTTTTATGATTTTTGAGAGAAAGAAAACTAAAGTTTTAGATATTGGCGGCGTGAGGATAGGAGGGGATAATCCTATCGCCGTTCAATCTATGTGCAATACTGATACGAGAGATGTTAAGGCGACTGTTAATCAGATTCACAGGCTCCAAGAGGCGGGCTGTGAGATTATAAGAGTGGCGGTTCCTGATATTACGGCGGCGGAGGCTTTGAGAGATATTAAAAAAAATATTGATATTCCCCTTGTCGCCGATATTCATTTTGATTACAGGCTCGCTCTTAAAGCTGTTGAGAACGGAGTGGACAAGCTTAGAATAAATCCGGGAAATATCGGAGATGAGGAAAAAGTAAAAGCGGTTTCAAAGGCGTGCAAGGAAAGGGGCATTCCCATACGTATCGGCGTAAACTCGGGCTCTCTTGAGAAAGATATTCTTGAGAAATATGGAAAAGTTACACCGGAGGGACTTGTTGAAAGCGCTTTAAGGCATGTTAATATTCTTGAAAAATATGATTTTTATGATATTGTTATTTCGATTAAGGCCTCAGACGTTATTTTTACGGCAAAAGCTTATTCTATTTTATCGGATAAAGTAGATTACCCGCTTCATTTAGGGATTACTGAATCGGGCACAGTTTGGAGCGGTTCGGTGAAATCTTCTGTGGGAATAGGTCTTATTTTGGGTTTGGGAATCGGAGACACAATAAGAGTTTCTTTGACGGGAGATCCTGTTTGCGAGGTTAAAGTTGGAAAAGAGATTTTAAAAGCTTTGGGACTTAGAAAATTTGGGGTTGAGCTTATATCGTGCCCTACTTGCGGGAGAACGGAGATTGATTTGATTTCTATAGCCAAAGAGGTAGAGGAAAAATGCTCAAATATAAATAAAAATATTAAGGTTGCTGTTATGGGATGTGCTGTAAACGGTCCCGGAGAGGCAAGAGAAGCTGATATTGGCATTGCCGGAGGGAAAGGCGTCGGTTTGATTTTTAAAAAGGGACATATTATTAAAAAAGTTGATGAGAATATGATTGTTGACGAGTTAATTAAGGAAATTGAGAAAATTGATTAGAGTATATCTGAGAACCATATGAAGAGTTATGAAAAATAGATATATTTTAAATATATTTTGTTTTTCATAATTTTTTACGTGTATTTTAGTTTATGAAAATGATATATTTACATATCATTTTTTATGAAGCGCTGATTATAGCGAGTTAATAAAAGAATGAACAAGCAAGCAAGTTATAAAAAAGCTGTATATTACATACTAAATGTAAGCTAAAAGAATTTTTAACCGGCGGATTTGTTTATTTTTAAGTTTATTGACCATATAAGACTGTATTTTCATAAATGGCTTTGATTTTGGCGGGTGAGTTTTTTGGACAACGTTTTAAAAAATTTAAAAAGTTTTGAGGATGTTTTTTCTAAAATTAAATTATCGGCTAACGTGTTAAGTGTATTAAAAAAGACAAAGGTTGACAGGGTTAGAGTATCTAAGGCTACAAGAGTAATGGATATTGTTCTTGTGTGCGATGATGTACTCAATGAGGCGTGTTTTGACGATTTTGAGGATGATATTAAGAATAATTTTCCTTCTGTCTCAGATGTGAGCGTAAATATTTTTTATGATATTGACAATACGTTAATTGAGAAAATTGAGATGTACCGTTTGAACATTTTAAACAGCGTAAAGAGAGAAAGTCCCTTTTGTTATAATCTATTGAAAAACGCTAAATGGGAGACAGAGGAAAATACGATAATTATTAATGTCGATTGTAGAAGCGCTTTTTTATTCAGAGCGAAAAAAATTGACGATAAAATTAAAAATGTTTTTGCGGACAGGTTTGGTATGACTGTTAATGTTCTGTTTAAAAACAATCCTGTTAAAGCTAAAACAGTGGAAGAGCAAAATAAAGAAATTAAAAACGCTATAAAACAAAATAAATTTGAGGAAAGTGTTTTACGAGAACTTAAACAACATTCTGAGGATGGCGGGATAAAAAGTGACGATGGAAAAAGCAAAGTGACTGGTTTGGACGATGACCGCTTAAATAATCAGACAAATTTTATTAATAATAAAAAATTAAAGAAAAGGGTTGCTACTAAATTTACCGGATTTAAGGACGATATTCAAAAAATAAAAGGCTCCGTTATTGAGGGTGAGACTGTTTCCGTTTCCGGCAAAATTCTTTCTTTTGAGGAGAGGGAAACAAAAAAAGGTAAATTTGTTATAAGTATTGATATAACGGATATGTCTGATTCGGTTACTGTTAAATTTTTCTTAAAGCCAGAAGAATATACTGACGAGGTTAAAGATTTACTTAAAGTTAAAAATTATATAAATGTTAAAGGCAGGGCACAGTATGACGAATACGCCGGAGAAATAAACATTATGGCGAGCAATATATGTAAGGGAACACCTCCTGAGCCTAAAAAAGATGCCTCAAAGGAGAAAAGAGTAGAGCTTCATTTACATACACAGATGAGTATGATGGACGGCATTAGCTCGGCTAAAGACTATATAGAGAGAGCCGCTTTCTGGGGACATAAAGCCATCGCAATTACTGACCATGGAGTGGTTCAGGCGTATCCGGAAGCTATGGAAGCGGCTAAAAAATATGGGGTTAAAGTTTTGTACGGCGTTGAAGCGTATCTTGTGGATGATTTGGGTGCTGTTGTACAATCGGGAAAGGGACAAAGTCTTCTTGACGAATATATTGTCTTTGACCTTGAGACAACAGGTCTTAATAAGGAAACCGATAAGATAATTGAGATAGGCGCTGTTAAAGTTAAAAATGGCAAGATTACAGATAGGTTTTCGGCTTTTGTTAATCCTAAAGTAAAACTCAGCGACAAAATTATTGAACTTACAGGAATAACAGACGATATGCTTTATAATCAGCCTGACGAAAATGAGGTTTTGCCTAAATTTCTTGAGTTTTTTGGAAATTCTGTTTTGGTTGCCCACAACGCTAATTTTGATGTTGGATTTGTGAGACAATGGGCGAGAAAAAATGGGATTGAGATAAATAATTCTGTTTTGGATACTGTCGAGCTTTCTAAGGTTTTATTTCCGGAACTTTCAAGATATAAGCTTGATACAGTCGCAAAACATTTGGGGGTTTCTTTGGAAAACCACCATAGAGCGGTTGACGACGCGTTTTGCACTGCGGAAATATTCGTTAAGTGTATTAATATTTTAGGGGAATTGGGAATTTCAAACTTAAATGATATTAATATTTTGGCTAGTCAGAGTATTGACGTTAAAAAGCTTAAAACTTATCACGCTGTTATACTTGTTAAAAATCAAAAGGGGCTGAGAAATTTATATGAGCTTATATCGAAGTCTCATATTGAGTATTTTTTCAGACGACCGAGAATTCCCAAAAGCGAATATCTTAAGTTTAAAGACGGTCTTATTATTGGAACCGCCTGTGAGGCGGGAGAATTTTTTAAAGCGGTTTTTGAGAATAAGCCTGAGGAGGTTATTAAGGAACTTATTGATTTTTATGATTACCTTGAAATTCAGCCTATAGGAAATAATGAGTTTATGCTTAGGGACGGAGCTGTAGGCTCTAGAGAGGAACTTATTGACATTAATAAAAGAATAGTCGCTTTGGGCGATAAATACAATAAACCTGTAGTAGCCACATGCGACGCTCATTTCTTAGACCCTGAGGACGAGTTTTACAGAAGAATAATACAGGCGGGAGAGGGATTTAAAGAAGTTGACAATCAGCCTCCTATTTTTTTCAGAACTACGGAGGAGATGCTTAATGAATTTAAGTATTTAGGAGATGAAAAAGCTTATGAGGTTGTTGTGAAAAACACCAATTTGATTAGCAACATAATTGAAGATGTTAAACCTATACCCGATGAGACTTTTCCGCCTAAAATTGACGGGGCGGAGGAACAGCTTACCCAAATTACAATGACAAAGGCGAAATCCGTTTACGGAGACCCATTGCCCGAAGTCGTGGCAAAAAGGCTTGATAGGGAGCTTAACTCTATTATTAAAAATGGTTTCGCCGTTTTATACATAATCGCGCAAAAACTTGTTTGGGACTCAAACGACCATGGTTATATCGTAGGCTCGAGAGGGTCTGTAGGCTCCTCATTTGTAGCTACTATGGCGGGAATTACGGAAGTTAATCCGCTTTCACCTCATTATGTTTGTCCAAAATGCAAGTATTCTGATTTTGACTCAGAGGCTGTTATCGCTAACCTGGGAAATTCCGGCTGTGATTTGCCTGACAAAGTTTGCCCCGTATGCGGGACTATGTTAAAAAAAGACGGTCATGACATTCCTTTTGAGACATTCCTTGGGTTTAACGGAGATAAAGAACCGGACATTGACCTTAATTTTTCGGGAGAGTATCAGCAGCAGGCCCACGCTTATACAGAAGAGCTTTTTGGAAAGGGAAATGTTTTTAAAGCTGGGACTATTGGTACTATGGCTGAGAAAACAGCCTATGGATATGTTAAAAAATACGCGGACGAAAGAGAACTTAAAATTAGAAAAGCTGAGGTAAACAGGCTTAAACTTGGCTGTGTGGGAATTAAAAGGACTACGGGGCAACATCCCGGCGGTCTTATGGTTGTTCCGAGAGATAAAAGCATTTACGATTTTTGTCCTATTCAGAGACCAGCCAACGACCAAAACTCAAATGTCACAACGACTCATTTTGATTATCATTCTATAAGCGGACGACTTTTGAAGCTTGACTTACTG
>CANOGI010000073.1 GCA_947565475.1 uncultured Eubacteriaceae bacterium | reverse complement strand
ACAAAGGCGAATACTTTCCCCGTCGGTCACTGGAATTTTTGTATAACAAAAATTCCAGTGACCTTGACTAAAATATTATATATCAAGGAATTTTTTTGTTAATTTGCGTTGAGAAATTTGACAAATCGCTATAAGAATAACAAGTTTATATACATTGAGATACCCAAAGGACAGATGCAAATTATTTTTATATTGTTTGATTTAGCTGATTTTCAGTTTGTTTGACTATAATAAGGGTGGTTTTAGAAAATAATAATTTTACAAGCAGGTTTTACTTCTGTCTCAATGAAAAACGTTTTAATTTTTAAAGGCTGAAAGTGTAACGAGTAAGAAAAATAATTTCTATAGAAACTCTTAAAGTTTTTTTAAAGTTCTTATAGTTATTGTTTTTGATTGTAATATTCTTATATTTTATGGAAGCTGACAGAGGGCATCAATTTTATGTGGAGGATTATAAAATGCGTATAAGAAAAAAGCCGTGGGCGGAGAATGAGTTTAACACAAATAAGAATTATATTAAGGAGCCTCAAGAGTTTAAGGGAAAATGGAGGGATTTTTTTGGGAATGAAAATCCCATTCATATTGAGATAGGCTGTGGAAAGGGACAGTTTATAACAACTATGTCTAAAATATACTCAGATATAAACTATATCGCTATTGAGAGGCAAAGTATGGTTATAGCTTCCGCTTTGAAAAAAGGAAGGGAAAAAAATGTCGGTAAAAATCTCGCTTTTTTTTCCGCCGATGTTGAGAATTTAAAGGATTTTTTTGAGCCCGCGGAAGTTGAGAGAATTTATATTAATTTTTGTGACCCATGGCCTAACAAAAAAAAATGGGCGAAAAGAAGGCTTACCCATAAAAATTTTTTAAATCTTTATGAGGAAATTTTCTCTGAGAAAGGTGAGGTCTTTTTTAAAACGGATAACAGAATTTTATTTGAGTTTTCTTTAAACGAGTTTGAGGCGAAAGAGAACTGGAAAATGAAAAATATTTCCCTTGACTTACATAAAAGCGATTTTCAGGGAAATGTTATGACGGAATATGAAGAGAAATTTTCAGGCAGGGGAATGCCTATTTTCAGGCTTGAGGCGGATTTTTACAATTCCTTGAGCTCTACGCGGAAGAAATAGCGGTTTATAATTATAAGGAAAAAATGAGGGTGTGTTTTTACTAACTGAGCAGGGGGGTAAAAAATAAATTTTTTACCCCCCCCCCTGTTACAGGAAATGTACCCATTTCCTGCAAATTGTTTAAGGAAGGAACCAACCATATTTTTTTCCGCACCAAAAACCGGCGCGAAAAAAAGTTCCTGTCCTCAGACGAGCAAAGTCCGCCTTGCGGATTAAGGACAAGTTCTTATTGAAGACAAAGGCGGAGTTATCCGCTGTAGGACTATAATTTTCGACGAGGATAATTTTTAATTATCAAAATAGATAATTTTTTATAATAAGATACGATATAAAAATCACGATAATAACTATAAAGGGAATGGTTATTATTTTTTTTCGCTCTGCTTCAACGGAATTATATTTGACGGGCAAGTTATTTTTGTTAGATTTTATAAAATATACAAAAACAAAAGAAAAGAGTATTCCGAAAATGAGAGCGCTTGCTCCTACGCTTATAATCGAGTCAATATTGATTTGAGAGGCGTTTTCTAATCTTTTTGCTGTTTCCGGAGAAAGTTTTGAGTTTAAAAAATTCATTAACAGCATTAAAAGCCCCTGAGTTCCGTTTATTATAAAGTGCGCCGTTATTGACGACAATATCGAGTTTGAGTATATCACGAAAACAGAAAAAACAGTTCCTATTAAAAACGCGTATATAAATTGATGCGGGTCTAAGTGCATTATTCCGAAAAACAATCCTGATATGAAAGCACTTTTGATTATTCCAGCTTCCTGACATCCTGACAAAATTATTCCCCTGAACATAAGCTCCTCAAATACAGCGGGAAGCACTGCCGAGGCTAAAATGAATATCCAAACGGGAACTGATGAAATAGTGTTCATTACATCCACTACGTTATTTGGAAATATAAAGGATGTTATCATAGCTATAAAATTAGCCACGGGCTGGATAAGAAACGCCATTAAAATAATGAGAAAAAAATTTTTAACGCTTAATTTATTTAATTTTAAGGTTTCTTTTATTTTTTCACCCATCGCGAAGAAATACAGCGCGCCGGGTAAAAAAAAGCATATTACAGGCGTTAATATCATCAAAAAAGCCGATAACGAAGCGACACTTTTAAAATGTATCCCCAATATTTTTATTATAAAAGGAACGGCGAAAGGAACAAGACATAAGTATATTAAGAGAAACATCATAAAAGTAACGGTTTGTTTATATTTATACATTTTCATAACCTCCAAAATTTCTTAAAGCTGATTTTCATTTAAAAATAAAAAAAAATCTTGATTGATATAAACTTAAATGATATAATAAGTATATATAGTATTTTAACAAAAAATGTATACAAGTCAATAATAATATTGTAAAATAGATAGAATTTAGTTTAATTTTATATAAAAGTTTTTTGTGGCTTTTAAAATAAATGAGGCTAAAACGGTTATAGTAAATAATAACGCTGGTTAAATACAAAGATTTATTTGACGTATGGGTTGTAAGACATACTTTAAATTTTGGGAAGGAAACTTAGGGTTTGTTAAACAGACGTTTAATGTGCCAGGATATTTTCGATTAATACAAGGCGGTATAAACGCAGTATGTTATAAATGCCTTTATTTAACAAAACCACGAATGATTTTTGACTTTAATGTTTGTGTTTGGGAGGATTATAAAAAATGGAACAAGGGAATGTTTCTAAAAAAGTAAAAGTATCGGAGGTAAGGCCTAACTCTATTTTGGCGAGAGATGTCGTTACAAAAACGGGTGTTGTTATTCTCGCTAAAAACACGATGATTAACAGTGTTAATTTTACAAAAATAGAGCAAAATGACGTGAACTATGTGTATGTATGGGAAGATTCTATCGACGATACGCTACCTTCTTTTAATCAAAAGGAAATATATACGGTTGAGGAACAGACAAGGTCTGTAGTAGATAAACCTGAGTTTAAAGAGTTTGACAAAATCTACGGGGAGAATTTAAATGTGACAAAAGAGGTTCTCGCCTCTGTTGGGAACAGTAAAGTTGTTGATAAAAGCAAGCTTTTCTCCATAACAAAGGACATTATGTCAAAAATAAATTGTAAAAGTGATATTTTTACATATTTAAGCTATTTAAAAGATGTAAACGACTATACATATACTCATTCGATTAATGTTTCTCTTCTTTGCAATATGTTTAGCAAATGGCTTAATCTTTCTGAGGAGGAGACGGAGGATTTAACCGTTGCCGGATTTTTGCACGACATAGGAAAGCTTAAAATTGACCCTAAAATTCTTAATAAGGAAGACAAGCTTACTGAAGAGGAATTTGAGGAGGTCAAAAAACATCCTCGTTTAGGATATGAAATGCTTAAAGATACGGATATCTCGGACTCAATCAAAGAAGCTATACTTATGCATCACGAGAAAATTAATGGAAAAGGATATCCATCAGGTTTAAAAGGGGAGCAGATAGGAAAGTACGCCAAGATAGTTTCTATTTGCGATATATACGACGCTATGACATCAGACAGAGCGTATAGAGGCAGATTTTGTCCGTTTCATGTTATAAGAAATTTTGAGAGACAAAATTTCAGTATTCTTGATACTCAATATTTGCTTGTTTTTTTACAGAACATCGCTTATACTTATGTCGGAAGCTGGGTTAGACTTACGAACGGAACTGTCGCTGAAATTGTTTTTATTAATCAGAGCCAAATGTCAAGACCTATTGTTAAAGCTGAGAACGAGTTTATTGATTTGTCTAAAAATCTGGATTTGGATATTGAAAATCTTGTATAGTGGACAGGTTGTATATATTAACTTATATTAGAAAATCACCTTAATGAATTTATAAAAAATCATTTAAGGTGATTTTTTTTAACTGGTTAAGTAAGTCGCCAGCTTTTTAAGCTGGGGGCTTATTTTTTATTCAGCGGGAGTATAGACTCCCACTGAATAAAACGCTGAAATCGTAAAGAAATATTGAATAAAATATTTTTTTCTATCTTCTATCCATTCTGTAATTGCTGTAAAGAGATAAAGTGAGTGAGCACGTTAATTTTTAAGTTTACTGATTATAATGTTAATTGTTTTCCAAGCTTATATAATTATCCGTGTTGTCTATATTAAGAGAGGTTAAACTTTCCATATAGGTGTTTTTTGAGTTTTCAGCCTCTGACATAAGTTTTATTGAGGCTAAATTTTCACAGCCCAAAAACGTGTTATTTCCGATTTCCGGAGGATTTTTGGAAGTGAATTTTATTGTTTTAAGGTTAGCGCAGTTTTCAAAAGCGTAATCACCTATTTTTTCCACAGATGATGGAAAAGTTATTTGTGTGATAATTGTATTGGAAAAAGAGAATTCTCCAATTTTCTTTAAACTTTCAGGAAGAATTATTTCGGCGATTTTAGCGTTTTCAAAGGCGTAATCACCTATTTCTTCCAGATTTTCGTTTAATTGTATTGTTTTAAGCTTTACACCGCTTAAAGCTCCAGGGTGAATTTTAGTTACTGTGTCGGGAACTGTGAAATTAGTTAAAAAGCTTTTTCTCGGGAATTGAATAAGCTCTGTTTTATCTTTTGAGTAAAGGACGCTGTCCTCGGTTGTGAAATAGTTGTTGTTATTAGTGTTAAATGAGCTTATATTAGGGCAGTCCTCAAAAGCGAATTCACCTATTTTATTAAGCGACGACGGTAAATTTATAATACCAGAGATGTCAGAATGTTTAAACGCCCCGCTCGCGATTTCCGTTACGGTATCCGGTACAGTGAAATCTCCGCCACCTTTTCCAAGAGGATATTTTATTAATTTTGTCATATGGTAGTCATATAAAATTCCATCTTCTATAGAAAAGTATCTTCCTGAGTTGTTAAGCTCGAATTCGTTTATATATTTACAGTCGTTAAGGGCGTTATCCTCAATTTCAGAAAGACTTGACGGCAGTGTGTATACTGATGATATATTTGACGGCGGGTATTGAATGAGAGTAGTTACGTTTTTATTATACAAAATACCATTTTCCACGGTGTAACTTTTAGGGTTTCCTCTTTTCGCGGTGAAAGTCTCAAGAGAAACACAGCCCGTAAAAACATCTTTACCAAGCTCGTTTAAGGATTTTGGCAGATCTATTGTTTTTATTGACGAGCAATTTGAGAAAGCGCCGTCATTTATTGTGGAAAGTATGTCGTTTAACGTTATGGTTTTTAAACTTTCACAGTTAGCGAAAGCGTATTTTCCTATTGTGTTTATTTTGTCAGTAAGCTTTAGAGAGGTTACGTTTATATTAGTGAAAGCGTAATCTCCTATTGTTCTTAAATTATCGCCAAAGGTGAGCTCTTTTAAATTCTCACAGTTATAAAAGGTGCCTTCTTTTATCTCCTCAAGGTTTGTGGGCAGGTTTATTTTACCTATATCGCTGAAAGCGAAAGCTCCTTTTCCTATGGAGGTTATAGATGGGGAAAGAGTTAATATTCTTATTCCTGATTTATAAAAAGCGTAGTCGCCGATTTCTTTTACGTTTACTCCCATTTTAATAAGCTCAACAGTAGAGCAGTCAGCAAAAGCGTATTTTCCAATTTCATATAGGTTAACGGGCATTGATATATCTTTTATAAAATCGCTGCCGAAAAAGGCGTAGTCCGCTATTTTGTTTGTTTGAGAGTTTACGGTATATGAGGGGTCTTCTCTTGAGTCTGGATATTTTATTAACGTTTTAAATGAGATATCATATAAAATCCCGTTTTCAGATTTAAAATAAGGACTTTCGGAAGATACGTTTATCTCATTAAGAGACGGACAGTTTAAAAACGCCGCCGCGGTTACGTCTTGGACGCTTTTTCCAAAAGAGAGTGTCTCTATGGCGGTATTTCCGGAAAATGCCCCATCTTCTATTTTCGTGACCGCGTAGGATTTTCCTTTTACGGTTATTACGTTAGGGATTGAAACGTCAGATGATGGTATGTCCTGATTATTTCCTACCGAGACTTCTCCTAAAGAGACGTTTCCTGGTTCTTTTATAAAGTTGTAAGTGATACCGTTTGACACGACATAGGGCGCTTTTGATGAGAATTTTGGAACGGTGAAATCAAAAACAGGGCTTTGAGCGAAAACATTAATCGAAGTTACTGATGTAAATAAGCATGCGCACAGAGTCGCCGAGGCTATTTTTTTTATTATTTTTTTGTTCATGCTAATTTTTCCTTTCTTTATACATATTTGGCTGAGCCTAAATATTATAGTCAATTAACTTTAGAATGACTAAAATGAGGAGGTATAAAAATTATTTTTACAAGGAGGGATAGGAAGAGAAAAGCTTGTAATCCTGCACCTAATGACAAAATAGATGTAAAAATAATTTTTAAACGCGTGTATATGATAGTATAATCATCTATACAACTTTATTATTTTTAAGCGGATTGACTATAAATACGTATATAATTCGCTTGAGTTTATTATATCACAGAAAAGTAATTTATTTTATATTTTAATGAAATTGTTATAAAAAATTAATCTTATGACATAATAGAATAAACGGCATTTGATTTTGTCATTTCATATTTCATTTGATATATAGTAGAGTAATCACATAGGCGTAAATATTTAAAGAATATATTTTTTGTTTTTATAAAAAATTTTTCTTTAAATATGATAAGAAATGTGATAATATATATGTAAGATGAAGTATTTGTAAATTCTAAGGAGGTTTTTAATATGGCATACGCAAGAGCAAAAAAACATTACCGCGCGGTTCAGAAAAAAATTGAAATGTCGCCTAAAAAGGGTATTTTTATTCCGAAAAAAAAGAAAAATACACTTATTTGTGTTAGCGCGGCAATTCTTTTGGTTGTTTTTATAAAAGGTCTTTTATGCGGATATATTTTGGGCAGAAACGACTGATTTTAAGAGACTTATATTTACTTACAAAAAAACTCATAGACTTTAAGCAAGTGAGTTTTTAACTGGCTGATGAAGTCCCCCCGCTTTTTAAGCGGGGGTACTTACTTTTGTATTCAGGGGGAGCGTAAGCTCACTCTGAATACAAAAGCGAATACTTTCGCCGTTGGTTATGAGAATTTTTGTTATACGAAAATTCTCGTAGTCTTGACAATATTCGGCGAGTTTTGCCAACCGAGTGTTTAGATATGGATTTAAACAGTGGATTTTTCGACTGTTATTTTATATATATTTTGAAAGGATTTTTATTATGAAATTAGGAATAGTTGGGTTGCCGAATGTAGGCAAAAGCACCCTTTTTAACTCTTTGACCCAGGGAAAGGCGGAGTCCGCCAATTACCCTTTTTGTACTATTGACCCAAATGTGGGAGTGGTCCCTGTACCTGATGAGAGGCTTGACGTTTTAGCTAAAATGTATAATACGGAAAAAGTAACTCCAGCTGTTATTGAGTTTGTAGATATAGCTGGTCTTGTGAAAGGAGCCAGCAAAGGAGAGGGACTTGGAAACAAATTTCTTTCTCATATACGTGAGGTTGACGCTGTTGTTCATGTGGTACGCTGTTTTGAGAATACTAATATTGTTCATGTTGACTCGGCTGTTGATCCTTTAAGAGATATTGACACAATTAATACAGAGCTTATTTTCGCCGACCTTGACGTATTGGAAAAAAGAATCGCAAAAACGGAAAAGGCGGCGAAAGCTGATAAAGGCCTTAAAAAAGAGCTCGATATTCTTATAAAAATAAAAGACACTCTGGAAAGCGGAAAAAACGCCAGAACTCTTGAGTTTACAGACCCTGAGGAAGAGGCTTTTGTTGAAAGCCTTACTCTTTTGACATATAAACCGGTCATTTACGCCGCCAATGTTTCTGAGGAAGACCTTTCAGATGACGGTGAAAGCAACCCGTATGTACAGAAAGTAAGAGCGTTCGCCAAGGAAGAGGATTCTGAGATTTTTGTAGTATGCGCTAAAATCGAGGAGGAAATATCGGAGCTTGATTTAGAGGAAAGAAAAATATTTTTAAATGATTTAGGTACGGATAAAAGCGGATTAGACAGATTGATTACCGCGGGATACAGCCTTTTGGGTCTTATAAGTTATCTTACGGCAGGGGTTAAAGAAGTTCGGGCGTGGACTATTACTAAAGGCACAAAAGCGCCGGGAGCCGCCGGTAAGATACACAGTGATTTTGAGAAAGGTTTTATTCGGGCCGAAGTTGTTACATACGACGACCTTACTCGTCTTGGAAGTTATAACGCCGCTAAGGAGCAAGGGCTTGTAAGAAGCGAGGGCAAGGAATATATCGTTAAAGACGGCGACGTTATTTTATTCAGATTTAACGTGTAACGAACGGCTTATAGCAATTCGCGAAATTTTTAGGGAGAAGCAACTAAAAAATACCTTTATATATTAAGTTTATTTAAACTTATTTGTCTATTTTTTTATTGGTTCTCTGTGAGTTGATTAATTTATAGCGATTTCATTTTGAAAGGAGGAATTTATATGTTTAATGCCATAGGCTCTTGTTTGCCTCAAACAAATACAAATTTATATAATAATTCATTTTATGGTAATAACCAGAGGACAAATAATGTTTCGGCGGACGGGAATTTGAAATCAGGACAGGTCGAGAAAACTGAGTGTCAAACATGTAAAAGTAGAAAATATGTAGATGGCTCCAATGAAGCGGACGTATCTTTTAAAACGCCATCTCATATATCCCCGTCTATGTCGGCCGCGGCTGTTGCATCTCACGAATCCGAGCATGTCTCAAACGCTGTCGCGGAAGGTGAGAAAAAAGGGAATAAGCTTTTGTCCGTGAGTGTTACTCTTGAAACGTCGGTTTGTCCTGAGTGCGGAAGAACTTATGTTTCCGGAGGGAAAACAGAGACTCTTATGCTAAAAGGTTCAGAGGAACAGGATAAACCTGAGAATCCATATGAGGCGGGAAAAAATCTTGTTATGAGATTTTTGGCTCAAGGGCAGAATATAAATGCCGCGGTATAGCATAATACAAGTGAGGCTTTTACCAAAATTAAAAATAAACAAGTCAATCGTGGAAAAATATTTTTTCCGTTTGGCTTGTTTATTTTTTAGATTATTTAATGTGAGTTGTAATAGGCGAGATAAAAAACAGATTTCTACTTATTAACAATTTGTGTCTATAACGCTCTCATTGCTTAAATAGCCGCTAAAGGAATTGCCACCGTAAATATTAGGCAGTGGGTTTTCTTTTTTGACTGGTTCAACGGATGGTTCATTTGACGGGGATTTTTCTGTTGGGTTTTCTTCTTCCGATACTTCCTCCGTTGATTTTTCTGTTTCTTCTAAATTTCCGAAAAGTCTTTCCTCAAGCTTTTCTACTTCGCTTTTTTCATTTTCTGGTTTCTCAGCTTCCTCAATTTCTTTTTCTCTGTATTCT
>CANOGI010000072.1 GCA_947565475.1 uncultured Eubacteriaceae bacterium | reverse complement strand
ATCCGGAACTAACTTTTCTATTGTGCGTTACGGAAACGTCGCCGGAAGCAGGGGCTCTGTTATTCCGTTTTTTAAGGGTCTTATTGACAAGGGCGTGAGGGAAATGCCCATAACGGATTTTAAGATGACAAGATTCTGGATTACTTTGGACCAGGGCGTAGAACTTGTGTACAAGGCCCTTGAGGAAGCTGTGGGCGGGGAAACGTATATATCGAAAATACCAAGTTTTAAAATCACGGATTTGGCCAAAGCCATGCTTCCCGAATGCGAGCTTAAAGAAGTCGGCATCAGGGAAGGCGAGAAAATACACGAGGTAATGGTGACGAAAGACGATTCAAGGTTTACTATGGAATTTGACAAGCATTTTATTATTATACCGCATTTTGATTGGTGGAACCCGAATAAGGGAAAACTGACGGGAGGGAAAAGAGTCGAGCTCGGTTTTGAGTATACTTCCGGAGGAAACACGGAATGGCTTGATGTACCGGATTTACAGAGAGAACTTAAAAAGAACGGTTTTTGTTAATAGTGTGAATTACTGTGGATAACTTTGTGGATAATGTGGATTACGCTTATATATCGGGATGTTACCGACAGATTTATAAGTTTTAATCCGTCAAGTTTTTAGCGGAAAATAATAAAGTGATTTTTTGGTATATTATTTTTTATTAACTTTTATCTATTTATTTTTTTATTGTTTTAATATAGACAACGAAAACTCTTGTTTTTTATATTTCAGCTTTTAACACATTATGGGGAGGCGGTTTTTTATTATGAGAACCATTTCTTACGGTCGTCAGTATATCGACGATGATGATATTTCAGAGGTTGTGAAAACCCTTAAATCGGATTATTTAACACAAGGCCCTAAGGTTTCGGAATTTGAGGAGGCACTTTGTAAATACTGCGGGTGCGAGTACGCCGTGCTGTTCTCAAACGGCACAGCCGCCCTTCACGGGGCTTATTTCGCCAGCGGGATAGGAAAGGGAGACGAGTTTATTACCACTCCTATTACTTTTGCCGCTTCCGCCAACGGCGGTCTTTATATGGGCGCCGTTCCTGTCTTTTGCGATATTGACAAGGAAACTTATAACGCCGACCCGAATGAGATTATTAAATCAGTGAGCGAGAAAACCAAAGTTGTGACCCCTGTCTCATACGGGGGAAATTTATACCCCCTTGAAAAAATTTACGAGCCTTTAAGAAAAAAAGGAATAGTCGTTATTCATGACGCCGCCCACGCTCTTGGGGCGAAAAAAGACGGTTTTAAGATAACCGATTTCTGCGATATGGCTATGGTTTCATTTCATCCCGTTAAGCACATTACCACAGGTGAGGGCGGGGCGATACTTACAAATAACAGGACTTTTTTTGAGAAACTCAGACTTTTCAGAAATCACGGAATAACAAAAAATCCTGATGATTTTAAATTCAGCAAAGAACCGTGGTATTATGAAATGCAAGAGCTTGGGTATAATTACCGCATCACTGATATTCAATGTGCCCTTGGGATAAGCCAGCTTAAAAAAGCCGACAGGTTTTTAAGGCGCAGAAACGAGATAGCGGGGGTTTATTATGAGGAATTTAAAAATTCAGATAAATTTAAGGTTGTTAAACCTTATGACAATGAGAACACTATAAACTCTTTCCATTTATATCCTGTTTTGCTTCAGAACTCAAAAGAGAGGAAAAGATTTTTTGAGTATATGAGAGAAAATAACGTATGGGTTCAGGTACATTATGTACCTTTGCATCTTATGCCGTATTACAGGTACAATTTTGGATTTAAGGAAGGGGATTTCCCTATAGCCGAGGATTTTTACGACAGAGAGGTCAGTATCCCTATATTCCCATCTTTAAGCGATGAGGAACTTCAATATGTTATATCGCTTATGAGAAAATTTTGACAAAGGAGAGGGTGTTATGGCTGTTTCAGATGTTTTTGAGCAGTTTGGGGAACAGGTTGTATACAACAGAAAAGATTATTCCGGCGTTAATTTTGAGAGATGCAAAGACGGCAGTCTCACGTTTAAAATTAACAGGAATGGTAAAAGCGTTTACGCCCACAGCAAGTATAATCCTGTTAGAGAGGCGGAGAGGTTTGCCGACGAGATGAAAGCGACCATGGAAAGCGATACCGTGTTTTTAATTTTCGGATTTGGGCTGGGACATTTTATAAGAGCGCTTCTTAAAAAAGCGTCTAAAAGAAATCATTTCTTTATTTACGAGCCTGACAACGCTTTGTTTACAAAAATTATCGACGAGGGATACTGCAACGATATTTTGGAGAACAAGCATATATATGTCGTTTCAGACGACGACGGGGAAAGCTTCAGCCTGTTTATACGAAGATTTATAGACGGGGACGTCTATATGCGCTGTAAAACTGTTATTCTCCCTACTTACAAGGAGATTTATGAAAAAGAGTTTGTCGATTTTCTTGAGCATACGAAAACGATGATGAACGAAAACGAGCTGAAAAGAAACACGGTTTTTAGAAAAAATGAGCTATGGGCGGAAAATTCTTTTAAAAACACGGAAAATATACTTAATTCTTACAGTATAGCGCAATTTAAGGACATATTTAAGGGAAGAAGCGCCATTGTGGTATCCGCCGGGCCGTCCCTTAAAAAAAATATGCTCCTGCTTAAAGAGATTAAAGGAAAAATACCTATTATATCGGTTTTTGTCGCCGCCAAGGTTTTAATCGCCAATGACATTATCCCGGATTTTATAGTTTCTATTGACAATTTACAGGAGGGTATGTCTGATTTGTACAACGGTATTCCGCTTGTTTACGACTCAAGGGTACGCAGGGTTTTTGTTGACTCTCACAATGGGCCTAATATCAATATAATGTCAAACACGGATTCTTACTCGAGAGCTATTATGAGCAAATATGACAAGGAACTCGCGGTAACTTTCGGCGGGGGGTCGGTAGCCTGCGACGCTGTAAGCGTCGCCGAGGTTATGGGATGTTCCGATATTATACTTATCGGGCAGGACCTCGCTTATACGGAGAATCAATGCCATGTCGAGGGAACCGACCACAAGGCGAAAAACCCCGATGAGATTGACTATGACAAAATTCAGGTGCCCGCTATAGGCGGAGGGACGGTTATGTCAGATGTTGTTTTTAAATATTATATTCAATGGTTCGCCGATTACGGCGGGACAAAACGAGGCATTGTGAATTTAGTGGACGCCACGGAGGGGGGCGCCCTAATAGAAAACACAGAGGTACTCACTTTAAGAGAGGCCATTGACAAATATCACTCCGATAACGACGATGTGGATAAGGTTATCTCTTATGTTCTGTCAAAGGGAAAGGTTTTCTCTGATGATGAGAAAAAGAAAGTTTTTTCCGATATGGATAAGGAATTTTCTGAGCTTGACAAGATTCTCAAACTTATGGAGGAGGAAAAAGAGCTTTTTGATAAATATCAAAAGTCCCTTAAATTCAGGTCTGCCTCAAATATAAAATATATTTTAAAAATTGAGGAGCGTCTTGACGAGTATGACGAGAAAATCGAGAAAGCCAAAAGAAAAATCAAGATGTTAATGGGCGTGGCTACTTATATCGAGTACGCTAACAGATATGTTTCGTCCGTGAGAAGAATTAAAGAGGAGGACGATGTTATGGCAAGCGCCATAATGAGAAAAAATTGGCTTATACAGCTTGAGGCAGCACTTAAATCAGTAAAAGCTTTAAAAAAGGAGGAAGAAAAAAATGGCTGATGAGATACTTAAAGGAAAAATGGAAATGCTTGACGAGGCTCTTGAGTATATGGACAGGGTCCTTTCTCAGATTGACGGCGTGTGCGAGAATCTAAGAAAAAAAGAGGGTATAACCCTTATCGCTCAAATATCGGAGGGGTTTACGGCTATTCTCCAGATTGTGGAGTATACCCTGGATATTACAGAAATTAAAATTGATTCCGAGAACGTAAAGGAGTTTATATCCGAAATTGTCGAGGGTATGGAAAACGGCGATTTTAATTTAGTAGCGGATATAATAGAATATGAGCTTAAACCTCTTTACGAGGAGTGGGGCGAAGTGTTTGACAAGGTTTTAAGCGATGCTCGTTGATTTTGAGGAGAAGCATATTGAGAAATGCGCCGAAATTTTTTTTGATATTTATAAAAACGAGCCTTTTAACTATAACTGGGTGAGTAAAGAATCTGTGATTAATTATTTTACGGACATTTTTAGAACCCCAAAATTTCGGGGATTTGTACTTTATACTGGAAACAGGATAGAGGGAATCTGCGCGGGGGTTATTTCTGATTATTTTAAAGTGAAAAAATATAGGGTGTCGGAAATTTTTGTTGACAGAAAGTTTCAGAGGAGAGGCGCGGGCTCAAAGTTTCTATTAGAAATTCAAAAAATACTTTATAAGGACAGAATTGAGGTTATTGAGATTACAACAGACAGAAATACGCCGGCTTTTAATTTTTATTTAAAAAATAATTATTCCGTTCTTAAAAATAATATAAATATGATAAAAATAACAGGCGATTTTTAGTATTTTTTTATTGCTTTTTATTGTTAAGTTTATTTTAATTATTACCGATATAGATAATATAAAAAGCAGAACTATACGGTGATTTGATAAATTTTGATAGAAGGGATTTACCAAATTGGCGAAATGTTCCTTAAATTAAATTTTAACCGACAGAGGAAGCCAACCGATTTTTAAGCGTGGGTACTTACTCTTGTATTTGGTGGGAGTGTAAGCTATGTTTTAAGGCCAAGCGGCAAAACGAAGTTTTGCGACCAGCCTTACTCTTAATACAAAGGCGAATACTTTCGCCGTCGGTTACGAGAATTTTTGTTTTACAAAAATTCGAGTAGTCTTGACCTATTGTTTTTTACGGCTTGTTTATAGATAAGGATTTTATTTTCCCGAATATATTTTACAGCTGTTTACAGGTTTGTTTTTGAAACTTTTAAGGAGGAATTATTATGTATACAAACACAACGCGTATTACGGGTTTATCTGGCTCGGGAATAGACACCGACGCTATGATAGAGAAGATGATGCACGCCGAAAGCGCCAAACTTTACAGATACCAGAGAAATGTCACTTGGAAAACCTGGCAGCAGGAAGCGTATAGAAGCGTTATTAAAAAATTTCAGGATTTTCAGAGTAAATGGTTCTCAAGCGTGGGAACAAGCACAAGCCTTAAATACTCCACAGCGTTCGCCAGTTTTAAAAACTCAGTTAAATCCTCCAAAGGCGGGGATTCGGACGCTATTACAATTAATAAATCAACATCAAGTCAGAAATATGAGATTGAGATTTCTCAGCTTGCTCAAAGCGATACTTATGTAAGCTCAAGAACTACGGGAAAAGCTATTAAAAGCGACGCCAACATTGACCTTGGGGCTCTCGCTAACAAACTTACAAGCGACGGAATGTCTTTTTCCGTAACCCTTGACGGTAAGAAAAAGACAATTGACCTTGAGGCGAGCGATTTCGCGGGGGTTAATTTAACCTCTATGAGCGCCGCTGACCAGGCGACGGCTATTCAGGACAAAATAAACGAGAAACTTAAAGACGCTTTCGGTGTGGAAAGCAAGGGTCAGAAAGTTTCTGTTTCTTTAGACGCCAGCGGAAAATTCTCTGTAAATGAGAATCTTGGACACGAAATCAGCATAGGAGGAGCGGGCACAAGCAAGGAAAGCTTTGCCACATTCTCGACAAGCGCCAGTTCTCAAGCCGTAAAAGAAAGTTACGGAAACTTTAACGTGACGGTGGACGGAAAGACTTATACCGTTACAGTGGCTAAAAGCGATAAAGATAATGACTCATCAATCGCCGCGAAAATTAATGACGCTCTTACAAAAGCTGTTGACTCAACCGGAAAGCAAGTTGATATAAGCGGTTATCTTTCCGCCAGAATTGACACGGACGGCGGAAAAGACGAACTTATTATATCCGCGGGAAGCAGCGATGTGACTATCTCAAACGTTGATTCCACTCTTAGCGGGGCTGTGAGCGACGTGACTCTTAAAAGCGCGAACGACCTTCAGAATTATTTTAACATAGATTACGCCACAACAAAGACCTCGAACACCACGACTCTTGAGGATATTTTTGATTCCGGCTTATGGGACGCCGACGGAAAAGCGAGCCTTACCATAAACGGAGAGAAAATTGAATTCTCAAAAGATGATAACCTCGCGACATTTTTAGAGAAGATAAACTCAAGCGACGCCGAGGTTAAAGTAAGCTATAACAACACAAACAGAAAATTCACTTTTGAGTCAGCGGAATCAGGCGCCGTAAACGAGATAAAATTCGGCGGGGATTTAAGCACAAACAAGTTTTTGGAGTCTATGGGATTTGACACATCGAATATGGCTGCTCAGCGCACCAAAATTGCTCAGGACGCTGTTGTGAAAATTGACGGCGTTGAGACATCACGTACCTCTAACACTATAGAACTTGAGGGTATGGAGATAACGTTAAACAAAGTTACTGAAGCGGGCGAGACGATTACTATCGGAAACGAGACAGACGTTGACGGAATATACGATACTATAAAAACATTTGTTGACGAATATAACACTTTGGTTGAGGACCTTAACAAACAGGTAAAAGAAAGAAGAGCGAAAAGCGACGATTACACATATTACGAGCCTCTGACAGAGCAAGAAAAGAAAGAAATGGACGAGGACGAAATTAAGCTTTGGGAAGAGAAAGCGAAAACAGGTCTTCTTTACAGGGACAATACAATATCAAGCGTACTATCTAAAATGAGAAGCGCTATATACACTCCTGTTACAAAGACAGACGGAACGAAAACAGCTTTATATAATTTGGGTATAACGACGTCGTCGGAGTACGCTGACAACGGAAAACTTGTTATTGATGAGACAAAGCTTAAAGACGCTATCAAAAACAATCTTGAGGACATTCAGGCTATCTTTACCGGAAACGGTACAGTCGGCGGAAAAGGCCTCGCCGAGAATCTTGAGGGAATTATTGAGAGCGCTGTGGGAAGAAATGGTTCTCTCCGTGAGAAAGCAGGTATTGAGGGAACAGCCAGCGTAAACGAGAATACTTTAAGCAAGCAGATTAAAGAGCTTAACGATAAAATAACAAGAGAAAAAGAAAAACTTGTAAGCAAGGAACAGAGATATTACTCAATGTTCTCAATGATGGAATCATCAATTATGAATTCAAACTCTCAGATTGACGCTTTGTTCTCAATGATGGGTCAGTAATTATAAAGATATTTACGGCGTGAGAAAATAATTTTTTTTGGAGAATGCCTATGGACTTTAATGACCAGAAACGATTAACGGAACTTTCAAAGCAGAAAAAAGACTGTCTCTTAACTATTCTTGAGATGACAAAGGAGAGAAAGTTTAAGGCCGCGGAGGAAGACGTTGAGAGAATTCACAATTTTTTGAACAAAAGAGAATTGTTAATTAAAAACTGTCAAACTCTTGACAAAAAAATAAAAGAGTTTATTATTTTAGATGAAGACAAAAAGACTTCTTTTTATAAAGATTTTGAAAAATCCGAAGAGGAGATGAAAGCCATTATCGAACAGATAATCGCGCTTGATAAAAAAAATCAAAAAATTATGACTAATCTCTTACAGCTCATTAAAAACAATTTGCGAAATTTAAAACAGTCACAGCAAGTTAGAGAAAGCTATGATGAGTTTTTTACAGGTCAGAGCTATGGAGGGTTTGACAGTAAACAGTAAGATTTAATAAGTTATCGGTTAATTTTAAGAGTATTTGATTGAATATTTGTATTTATAAACGGAGACTTAAAAAGGAATTTTTGTTCCGGTGAGATATAAACATTTTATCAAGTTTTTGACCGACAGAGTAAGTCCCCCGCTTTTTAAGAGGGGTACTTACTCTTGTATTTAGGGTAAGTGCAGGCTCACTCTGAATACAAGGCGAATAGTCTTGACCGTATTCAGCGGAAAAGAGTGATATGTTCGGCAGATTATGAGAATAAAAATTAACTGATAATTTTTAAGTATAAAGTCACAAAAGCCATTTAAGATTAAATAGCTGAAAGTTTTTATAAGGTTTTGCATTGGGCTGAATTTTTTAAACTTACTCTAATTTCTTTTTAAGAACGATAAACTGGCATAAAATAAAAAAATATTTTTTGTTTTATATGTCGCAGATATATCAATATCCGCTTTTTTAACCGACAGAGTAAGTTCCCTGCTTTTTAAGCGGGGGTACTTACTCTTGTATTCAGGGGGAGCGTAAGCTCACTCTGAATACAAAGGCGAATATTTTCGCTGTTGGTTATTCGAATTTTTGTATAATAAAAATTCGAGTGGTCTTGACAGAAATTAGATTCAGTCCAGGGCAAGGCTTAAATCAATTTATAAATAAATTTAACCGACTGGAGAAAGCTCCTGTTTTTAAAGTGGGGAGACTTACTCTTATATTCAGTGGGAGGTTACACTGAATACAAAGGCGGAATTATACGCCGTCGGTTTAGAGTATTTTTGTGGAACAAAAATATGAACAATCTTAACTTTTTAATTTTTATTTATTGGTTTTGTGATATGACAAGTCATAAATTTATAAGTTTATATTAATAAAGGGGGTCTATTAAAATGGATTTTGATAGTCTTAAAATTTCAAGAAACGATACTGAAAAAGCTAATTACGCGGCGACTGATTATTCCAATATGTCACAAAAGTTGGAAACAAAAATTGCCGATGAGAAATTGAAAGTAAACAACGCCACACAGTTGAAGGCAAACGCTGACGCTCAGAAAAAGCAGAAAAACGTTGCTGGTGACGAGGAAAATATGTCTGGCTATAAAGGCAGTTACTCAATCGAGGATATTGAGAGCGCGATTAAAATCGCTAACGAAAAACTTAAAGAGACTACAAGGCAGTTTTCTTATTCAGTTCATGATAAGACCAACCAAATTATGATAAGAATCAAAGATTCAGACGGCAAAGTTATTAAAGAGATTCCTTCAGAGGAGAGTCTTGATTTTTACGCTAAACTTCAGGAGCTTTCAGGTATTTTACTTGATGAGAAAAGATAATTAATTACTAAATTAAGGAGGTTGTTATGTCAATTAATAACCCATATGATAAATACCGATTAAACGCTATTAATACCGCTACACCGGAAGAGCTTACGCTTATGCTTTATAACGGGGCTTTGAAATTCTGTAATCAGGCTATGGTCGCTTTTGAGCAAGCGGATTATATTAAAGCTAATAAGCTTATTCAAAGAGTAGAGGATATAATTCGTGAATTTCAGATTACTCTTAACCGAAAATATGAAATTTCCGAGCAATTTGATATGATGTATGATTATATTTACAGATGTCTTGTAAACGCGAATATTAAGAAAAGCGTTGAACTTCTTGAGGAAGCGACAGGTCTTATAAGAACCATGAGGGATACATGGAAAGAGGCTATGAAACTTGCGAAACAGGATTAAATTTTTTAAATCAGACATATTTACGGGGTAAAAAGGCACTGCTTTTTGAACCGACCCCCAAAAGTTAGACCAAAATCTAACGATTGGGAGGTCGGTTTATT